>DNNT01000146.1 GCA_003497545.1 Arenimonas sp.
GCCTCGCTGGGCGGCATCAAGGAAATGAACCGCCTGCCGGACGCCCTGTTCGTGATCGACATCGGCCACGAGAACATCGCCGTGCAGGAAGCCAAGAAGCTCGGCATCCCGGTGATCGCCGTGGTCGACACCAACTACGACCCGAACCTGGTGGACTACGCCATCCCGGGCAACGACGACGCCATCCGCGCCGTGCAGCTGTACGTGCGCGCCGCCGCCGACGCCGTGCTCGAGGGCAAGGCCGCCTCGCCGCAGGCCCACGTGGCCGCCGACGACTTCGTCGAGCTCGACGCCGAGGGCAACCCGGTCGCCAAGGAAGACAAGAAAGCCGCTCCGCGTGGCCCGCGCGCCCCGCGCGACGACGCCAAGCGCGCCCCGCGCCGCCCGGCCGGCGACAAGCGCTAAGCAACACCCGCGTCATNNCCCGCGTCATGCCGCGGCGCCATGCTGCGCCGCGGCTCCCCATTCGTGCGTGCCGGCCCGCCGGCGTGCCCAATCAATCCAGTTGGAGATACCCATGGAAATCACGGCTTCCCTCGTGAAAGACCTGCGCGAGCGCACCGGCGCCGGCATGATGGAGTGCAAGAAGGCGCTCACCGAGAACAAGGGCGACATCGACGCCGCCGCCGAATGGCTGCGCAAGCAGGGCCTGGCCAAGGCCGACAAGAAGGCCGACCGCGTCGCCGCCGAGGGCCGCATCGTCGCCGCCAGCGAGGGTGGCAAGGCCGTGCTGGTCGAGATCAACTCCGAAACCGACTTCGTGGCCAAGGACGACAACTTCGTCTCCTTCGCCACCGCCGTCGCCCAGGCCGCCCTGGCCTCCGGCGCCGCCGACATCGACGCCCTGAAGGCCGCCAAGCTGCCGTCGGGCGAAACCGTCGAAGAAGCCCGCGCCGCCGTCATCGCCAAGGTCGGCGAGAACGTGCAGGTGCGCCGCATGGCCAAGGTCGACAGCGCCAACCACGTCGCCGCCTACATCCACGGCGGCCGCATCGGCGTGCTGGTCGAGCTCAAGGGCGGCGACGTCGAGCTGGCCCGTGGCATCGCCATGCACGTGGCCGCGATGAACCCGCCGTACAACAAGGGCGCCGACGTGCCGGCCGAGTTCCTGGCCAAGGAAAAGGAAATCGAGCTGGCCAAGATGTCCGAGAAGGACAAGGCCAAGCCGGCCGATATCCTCGAGAAGATCATCAGCGGCAAGGTCGCCAAGATCGTCAACGAGGTCACCCTGTACGGCCAGCCGTACGTGCTCAACACCGACCAGTCGGTCGAGCAGGCCGTCAAGGCCGCCGGCGCCGACGTGGTGCAGTTCCAGCGCCTGGCCGTTGGCGAGGGCATCGAGAAGGTGGTCGAGGACTACGCCGCGGAAGTGGCCAAGGCGATGGCGGTCTGATCCACCGCCCCGCCCGGCGCCAACCCGGTTTGGAGAAACCCGCGGGCGACCGCGGGTTTTTTCTTGCGCCGCCGCCGGCCACGCGCCGATCGGCTAGAATCTTGCTGTTTGCCCTGCCACCGGAGAGACCATGAGCGCCCAGCCCCTGAAGTACCGCCGCATCCTGCTCAAGCTCTCCGGCGAAGCCCTGATGGGCAACGAGGACTACGGCATCGACCCGAAGGTCATCCAGGCCCTGGCCGCCGAGATCGTCGAGGCCCAGCGCGCCGGCGCCGAGATCGGCCTGGTGATCGGCGGCGGCAACATCTTCCGCGGCGCCGGCCTGGCCGCCGCCGGCATGGACCGGGTCACTGGCGACCACATGGGCATGCTGGCCACCGTCATCAACGCCCTGGCCATGGCCGACGCGATTGAAAAGGCCGGCGGCTTCGCCCGCGTGATGAGCGCGATCAAGATCAACGAGGTGTGCGAGGACTACATCCGCCGCCGCGCCATCCGGCACATGGAGAAGGGCCGCATCGCCCTGTTCGCCGCCGGCACCGGCAACCCTTTCTTCACCACCGACTCGGCGGCCGCGCTGCGCGCCAGCGAAGTCGGCGCCGACCTGCTGCTCAAGGCCACCAAGGTCGACGGCATCTACGACGCCGACCCGAAGAAGAACCCCGGCGCCAAGCGCTACGACCGCCTCACCTACGACGACGTCATCGCCCGCAACCTGCAGGTGATGGACACCGCCGCCTTCGCGCTGTGCCGCGACAACAAGGTGCCGCTGCGCATCTACGACATGATGCAGGCCGGCGCGCTGATGCGGATCCTGCGCGGCGAGCCGCTAGGCACCCTCGTCGACGCCGGCTGAGCGGCCCCCCGGCCCAACGCCTATAATCCCGGGCCTGCCCCGGAACCCAGCCAGACACACGCGGAGCCCGCGATGCTCAACGACATCAAGAAAGACGCCCAGACCCGAATGACCAAGTCCGTGGAGGCCTTCCGCCACGACCTGACCAAGCTGCGCACGGGCCGCGCCACCACCGCCCTCGTGGATCACCTCAAGGTGAACTACTACGGCTCCGACATGCCGCTGACGCAGGTCGCCACCGTGTCGGTCGCCGATGCCCGCTCGCTCACCATCACGCCCTGGGAAAAGGGCATGGTGGGGCCGGTCGAAAAGGCCATCCTGGCCTCCGACCTGGGCCTGACCCCGAACACCGCCGGCACGGTCATCCGCATCAACCTGCCGCCGCTGACCGAGGAGCGCCGCAAGGAGCTTTCCAAGCACGTGCACGCCGAAGGTGAAAACGCCAAGGTCGCCATCCGCAACGTGCGCCGCGACGCGATCCAGCACGTCAAGGAAATGCTCAAGGAAAAGCAGGCCACCGAGGACGACGCCCGTCGCACCGAGGAAGAGATCCAGAAGCTCACCGACAAACACGTCAAGGACGTGGACGAGGTGGTGAAGGCCAAGGAGCAGGAGTTGATGGCGGTTTGAGCCAGGCCGCCACGATGACCGCCGCGCCCCCGCAAAGCCGCCTGCCCCGCCACCTGGCCGTCATCATGGACGGCAATGGGCGCTGGGCGCAGCGCCGCAACCGCCCGCGCACGCTCGGCCACCGCGCCGGCGCCAAGGCCGTGCAGGTCTGCGTCGATTTCTGCCTGTCGCGTGGCATCGAGGCGCTCACGCTGTTCGCGTTCTCCAGCGAGAACTGGAACCGGCCCGAGGAGGAAGTCGGCGCGCTGATGAAACTGTTCCTGCGCATGCTCGACAGCGAGGTCGGCGAACTCAACCGCCGCGGCGTGCGGGTGGCCTTCATCGGCGACCGCGCCGGTTTCCCCGAGTCGATCCGCGAGCGCATGGCCCTGGCCGAGACCCAGCGCCCGGCCGAACAGAAGCTCGTGCTGACGATCGCCGCCGGTTACGGCGGCCGTTGGGACATCACCCAGGCCTGCCGCAGCCTGGCCGCCGACGTGGCCGCTGGCCGCCTGGCGCCGGACGACATCACCGAATCCCTGCTCGACAGCCGCATCGGCCTGGCCGGCCTGCCCACGCCGGACCTGTTCATCCGCACCGGCGGCGACCTGCGCATCAGCAACTTCCTGCTCTGGCAACTGGCCTATACCGAGCTGTGGTTCACCGAAACGCTCTGGCCCGACCTCAGCGACGAGGTCCTGGACGCCGCCCTGGCCGCCTTCGCCGACCGCGAACGCCGCTTCGGCCTCACCAGCGCCCAGGTGGCCGGGGGCGCGACGTGAGCCGGCGCCAGCGCATCACCACCGCCCTTTTCCTGGCGCCGCTGCCGGTGCTGGCGGTGCTGTTCCTGCCCACGCCCTGGCTGGCCGCGGCCCTGGCCCTGGTGCTGCTGGCAGGCCTGTGGGAATGGACCGCCTTCGCCGGCATCCACGACCGCCTGCCGCGCGCCGCCTTCCTCACCGCCAACGCGCTGCTGATGGCCGCGCTCATCTGGGGCGGCGGCCCGAGCCTGTTCACGCTCAAGTTGCTGAGCCTGGTGGGCGTGCTCTGGTGGGTGGCCGCGGTGCCGCTCTGGCTGGCGCGTCCGGCCTTCGCCAGCACCGACACTTCCGCCAACCGCGCCCTGAAGCTGGTGGCCGGCACCCTGGGCATCGTGCCGGCCTGGTGTGCACTGGGCTGGCTGCACGCCGAGGATCCGCTGGGCCCGCGCTGGACGCTCTATGCCCTGCTGGTGGTCTGGATCGCCGACAGCGGCGCCTATTTCGCCGGCTCGAAGTTCGGCAAGCGCAAGCTGGCCCCGTCCATCAGCCCCGGCAAGACCTGGGAAGGCGTGTACGGCGGCCTCGCCGCCACCACGCTGCTGGCCGTCGTCGGCTTCCCGCTGCTCGGCCTGGGCTGGACCTCGCTGCCGGCGCTGCTGCTGGCCACCCTGCTGGTGGCCGGCATTTCGGTGGTGGGCGACCTGTTCGAAAGCTTGATGAAGCGGCACTCGGGCGTGAAGGATTCCGGCGCCCTCTTCCCTGGCCATGGCGGCCTGATGGACCGGCTCGACAGCATCCTTGCGGCGCTGCCGGTATTCGTGGTGGCCAAGGCATGGCTGGGCCTCTGAAAACGATCGCGCTGCTCGGGGCCACCGGTTCGATCGGCGGCTCCACCTTGGACGTGGTGGCCCGGCACCCGGACCGCTTCCGCATCGGCGCGCTGAGCGCCAACGGCCGCGTCGACGAGCTGCTCAGGCTCTGCGCCCGCTTCCACCCCGATGCCGCCGTGGTGGCCGACGAAGCCGCCTGGCCCGCCCTGCGCGACGGCCTGGCGGCCCTGGGCCTGCCCACCCGCGCCCTGGCCGGCGCGGCGGCGCTGGAGGAAGCAGCCGCCGACCCGGCCAACGACACCGTGGTGGCCGCCATCGTCGGCGCTGCCGGCGTCGCCTCCACCCTGGCCGCCGCCCGCGCCGGCAAGCGCCTGCTGCTGGCGAACAAGGAATCGGTGGTGCTGGCCGGCGACCTGCTTCTGCAGGCTGCCCGCGCAGGCGGCGCCACCATCCTGCCGGTGGACAGCGAACACA
>DNNT01000110.1 GCA_003497545.1 Arenimonas sp.
CCGATTTGGTGCGGCACAAAGGGATATTCCCCAGTCGCAAAAAGCGGTTTTGCACCGAGCACCTGAAGATCTTCCCCCTTATGGCGTGGATGGCCGACCAGTACCCCCATGACGATGTGCTAAACGCCGTGGGCATTCGCGCTGCCGAGAGCCAGGCCCGCGCCGGACTCGAAGAGTACGAAGACACGTCGTGGGCAACCACGTGGCGCCCCCTGCTCCAATGGTCCGAGGCCGACGTGATAGAGATCCACCGGCGGCACAACCTGCCGCCGAACCCGCTCTACCTGCCCCCGTACAACATGACCCGCGTGGGCTGTTGGCCGTGCTTGTTCGCCCGCAAGGAAGAGGTGGCAGCGATCGCCCGCTTGGACCCCCGCCGCATCGACGCGATCCGGGAGTTGGAGCGAGAGATGAGGGCGCTGCCGCAGCACACTGCCCGCCTCGACGCCGCAGAGGGCCCGCTGCGGTGGGTGCCGACCTTTGCCGTCGCCCGGCGACCGGACGGAAGCGGGGGGCACGTCACGCAGTCGATTTCGATTGACGACCTTGTCGCGTGGGCACAGACAGCCCGCGGCGGCCAGCAAATGCAGTTCTGGCTCGATGACGACCGCAGCGGCTGCATGCGGTGGGGGGTCTGCGACACATGAGCTACCTCTGGCTGGTCCTGCTGCTCGCGTGGGCGGCCCCGGCCCCGGTGCCCCTGGTCCTGGACGCCCGGGCAGTGCACCGGCTTGCCGGACCGCTCGAGGCGCGTCACCAGCTGCCGCGGGGGCTGCTCCGGGCGGTGGTCCGCTGCGAGGATCCCACCTGGAACGCGGCGGTGGTCGCCGTGAGGCCCTGGGGCTGCGCGGTCGGGCTGGGGCAGATCGCGGTGCGGCGGTGCCCGCCCTGGTCGGTCTGGCTGCTCACGCGCGCGCGGGTGAACCTCGCTGCCAGCGCGGAGCTGCTCGCGGACTCCCGCCGGAGGTGCCGCGACCCGAAAAGTCGTCCAGGAGCGTGCCCGTGCCCCTGGGCACATTACGACTGGGGCGACCGCACGCGCTGGTGTCGGCGCGTGACGCGCGCCCTGCGAACCCGGATACCCCCGGACTGGGGAGCGTAGGAGGGCACGGTGAGCAACGCGAAGAGGCTGCGATTCGGCGCCGCGCTGCGCGAGTTGCGCAAGGCCCACGGCTACACGATGGGCGACCTTGCGCGGGGCCTGGGCGTGTCGGTGGTGGTCGTGAGCGACCTGGAGCGGGGCAAGTGCCCCGGGCTGGACGCCGGCCCGGGGGAGCGGCGGTGGTGCCCCACATGCTCGCACTACTTCGACGATCTCTGCGCGCTGATGCGCGCGGAGTGGAACCCGACCGGGGGGCGCGCCGACGTCCACGCCTGGCTGGTGGGCCACGCAAGCACGAACGAAGTGAGCCACCTGCTGCAGGATGACGCCGACGGCTGCCCCGGGNNAAGGAGCTGACCATGCGAGTGCTGTTCATTCTCGAGTTGCTGCTGGCGGTCGCCCTGGTGGTGGTCGCCGTCCGCTCCTGCGCGCTTTGGATCGGGTGAACACCATGCTGGTGCCGTTCTTTCACGCCGGCGGTCGTTGTGAACTGCGCGACGTTGACGCCGCGCTCGAGGAGATCGAGCTGGACGTGGCGCGGCCCGCGTGGGCGGCTTTCCTGCCGTCGCCAGAGCTGCCCGGGCCGGAGGACCGCCCCTTCCAGCGCGTCCGCTTCCGCCGGGAGGTGCTGCTGCGCGTGGCGGCCCGGCGGCTGGGGCCGGTGGCTTACTTCGAGGTAGAGGAGGACGTCCCTGTGGCGTCCTCCTGGCTGGTCATTGACCGGGCGGTCGAGCTGCCAGAGCCCGCCCGCAGTGCGTGTGACCACCCCGGCTGCATGTCGCACACTTCCCATCCGTGCGAAGGGTGCGGGCGGCAGTGGCCCGCACCGGGGACCGCGGCACGCGCCGTGCGGGACGCCCCGCGCGTGCTGGCGGCCCTGTTCCTGCGAGGGGGCAAGCTGTGAACCCGGCCGGCAACCGCGCTGGCCACAACCGAGGAGAATGACGAGATGAGCCAGAAACCAACCGTCGGTCGCATCGTGCACTACGTGCTCCCGGATGGCCCCAGCGCGGGCCAGCACCGGCCCGCGATCATCGTGCGCACCTGGGACCAGCCGGAACTGCCGTTCAGCGGCACCGTGCAGCTCCAGGTGTTCACTGACGGCCAGAACGACGTGGCGCCCGGCGAGCCGTGGAGCGCCACGAAATGGATCAGCTCGGCGACCTACAGCGAGGAGCCGCAGCCCCGCACCTGGCACTGGCCCGAGCGCGAGTAGCAGCCCCCTTGAAAAAACTTCGCCCACCCCAAAAATAACCCGTTGACATCAAAGCGCGCCACGCTACAATGATAGGCGAAGGGGGAGACAAGGACCGGAGCGAGGGAATCGCGCCGGGACACTGGACCCGGCGGGAAGCCGGCAAAGGAGCCTCAGATGCCCAGCCAGAACCAGACCGAAGCCCCCAAGTACACCAACTTCATCGAATGGCGCCGTGCCAACCGCCCGGAGCTCCGGCGGGAGCACCCCGTAGGCATCACGCACAACGGCAGCGTCCGGCGCGTCTACGGCTGCGTGTGCGGCGCGACCGTGAGCATGTGCAACCGCTGGCCGGTAACCAAGGCGGTCAACGATTTTTGGGCGTTGCATGACGCCACCTGCGACCCCTCGAAGCCGGTGTATCGCCGCTACCAGGACGCGCGGGCTCGCGCGTCGGAGACGGGCGCGGTGGAGGACTGGGATGCGGTCGGGCGGCTTCAGCGGCAGCTCGACGCGACCCACTAGAGATCGCTGCCCCGGGGGCGTGGAACCCCGGGGCGCGAAGGACGACAGGAGCTAGCATGCCCAAAGACGACGACTTGACCGACGAGGAGATGCAAGACGAGTACNNGAAGCCGCGCGGGGCTCTAGGGTGCGCGGCGCGGGAATCGCCGTCACTGACCCCACCGTGCAACGCCGGGCGGGAAGCCCGGCCCAAAGAGGAGATCCCCATGACGAGAGCAACAATCACAGTGACTCTGACCCCCGATGCCCAACGCGCGGCGTTGCTGGCCGGCCAGCCGGCCGCGAAGACCCAAACGTACGACGTGCCAGCGGATCTGATTCCGCGGCTGCTGGGGCTGCCCTGGACGATGGTGGACGATGGCGGCAGTGCGTCCTGTGTCGTGCCGCCGCGCGTCGGCTACGACGGGAGCGTCACGCAGCCGGACGGCACCCCGCCCAAGCCGGACTGGACCGGCTGCTTCTGGTACGGCACCGCGGCCGAGG
>DNNT01000095.1 GCA_003497545.1 Arenimonas sp.
CGTGCAGGCCCCGGCCGCCCCGGCGCCGGTCGCCGCCCTGCCGGATCCGTCGGCCGCGATCCCGGACGCCGCCGCGCTGCCGGACGCCTCGGCCGTGCCGGCCGCCGCCGCCCTGCCCGACGCCGCCACCGCCGCGCCGGCCGCTGCGTCCGCCACCGCTGCTTCCGGCGGCCTGGTGCGCGTGCGCACCGACGTGCTCGACCTGCGCATCGACCTGCGCGGCGGCACCTTGGTGGGCGCCGAACTGCTGGCCTACCCGGTCGCCAAGGACCAGCCGGAGCGCAAGGTCCGCCTGTTCGACGCCGACCCGGCCCGCTTCTCGGTCGCGCAGTCCGGCCTGGTCGCCACCGCCGGCAACGCGCCCAGCCACGAGGCGCTGTTCCGCACCGAAGACGGCCGCAACGACTACCAGCTGGCCGACGGCCAGGCCTCGCTCGAGCTGCCGCTGCTGTGGACCGACCCGGCCACCGGCCTCACCGTGCGCAAGACCTTCGTGTTCGACCGAGGCAGCTACGCGCTGCGCCTGCGCGAGGAAATCCGCAACGACGGCGCCAGCGCCTGGCGCGGCTACGGCTACCAGCAGCTGCAACGCGTGCCGCCGCCGGCCGCTTCGCGCACCTCCGGCCTGACCAATCCCGAGGCCTACAGCTTCGTCGGCGCGGCCTGGTACAGCCCCGAGGACAAGTTCGACAAGCGCAAGTTCGCCGATTTCGCCGAAGACGGCCCGCTCAACAAGGACGCCACCGGCGGCTGGATCGCCCTGCTGCAGCACCACTTCCTGGTGGCCTGGGTGCCGTCCGGCGCCGAGCCGCAGCGCTTCTCGCTGGCCACGCTGGGCGAGGGCACGCCGCGTTACCTGGTGCGCAGCGTCGGCGCGCCCTTCGAAGTCGCCCCGGGCACCGCCACCACCCGCGAGGCCACGCTGTGGGTCGGCCCGAAGCTGCAGGAGCAGCTGGAAGCGGTGGCGCCGGGCCTGAAGCTGACGCTCGACTACGGCATCTTCACTTTCCTCGCGCAGCCGATGTTCGACTACGTGCTCAAGCCCTTGCACGACCTGACCGGCAACTGGGGCTGGGCGATCATCCTGACGGTGCTGGCGATCAAGCTGGCGCTGTACTGGCTGTCGGCCAAGCAGTACCGCAGCTTCGCCAAGATGCGCGCGATCCAGCCGCGCATCGAAGCGCTGAAGGAGCGCTACGGCGACGACAAGCAGAAGTTCCAGATGGCGATGATGGAGCTCTACAAGAAGGAGAAGGTCAACCCGGCCGCCGGCTGCCTGCCGATCCTGGTGACCATCCCGGTCTTCATCGCGCTCTACTGGATGCTGCTCGAGTCGGTGGAGATGCGCCAGGCGCCGTGGATCGGCTGGATCCAGAACCTGACCGCGCCGGACCCGTACTTCATCCTGCCGGCGATCAACCTGGCGGTGATGTACCTCACCCAGAAGATGACGCCGACCCCGGGCATGGACCCGATGCAGAAGAAGATGATGACGGCCATGCCGCTCGTCTTCGGCGTGATGATGGCCTTCTTCCCCTCGGGCCTGGTGCTGTACTGGTGCACCAACGGCATCCTGGGCCTGCTGCAGCAGTGGATCATCACCAAGCGCCACGGCGACAAGCCCGGCACCACCCCGGCCGTGGCGAAGTAATTTCTTGCCACGGACGAGCACGGAAGTTCACGGAGGCTCACGGACAGAGCCGAAACCGGATCAAAAAGCAGGGGCGGCCATCAGGGCCGCCCTTGTTCTTTGTCGGCGTCTGTTTTATCCGTGAGCCTCCGTGAACTGCCGTGTCCATCCGTGGCTAAATCCATTCCCATGACCCAGCGCGACACGATTGCGGCGATTGCGACGGCGGCCGGTGCCGCGGGCGTGGGCATCGTGCGGGTGAGCGGGCCGGGGTGCCGGGCCATTGCCGCCACGCTGCTGGGCCGGCCGCCGGAGCCGCGGCATGCGCATTACCTGCGCTTCCGCGACGGCGATGGCGAGGTGATCGACGACGGCCTGCTGATCCATTTCCCGGCGCCGCAGTCCTATACCGGCGAGGACGTGCTCGAGCTTCAGGGCCACGGCAGCCCCCTGCTGCTGGCGCGGCTGCTGCGCCGCTGCCTGGGCCTGGGCGCGCGGCCCGCGCGGCCCGGCGAGTTCACCGAACGCGCCTTCCTCGAAGGCCGGCTCGACCTGGCCCAGGCCGAAGCCGTGGCCGACCTGATCAGCGCCGGCAGCGAAGCCGCCGTGCGCGCTGCGCGGCGCTCGCTCGACGGCGAATTCTCGAAGCGCGTGCACACGGTGGTGGAAGGCCTGACCGCGCTGCGGGTGTGGGTGGAGGCCGCGCTCGATTTCCCCGAGGAGGAAGTCGATTTCCTCGCCGCGCCGGAGCTGCGCCGGCGCCTGCACGACGTCGCCGCCGACCTGGCCGCGCTGCGCGCCGCCGCCGGCCGCGGCCAGCGCCTGGTGGACGGGCTGCACGTGGTCATCGCAGGCGCGCCCAATGCCGGCAAGTCGTCCCTGCTCAACGCGCTGGCCGGCGAAGACCGCGCCATCGTCACCGACATCGCNNACATCGCCGGCACCACCCGCGACCTGCTGCGCGAGCGCGTGCGGGTGGACGGCATCGAACTCACCCTGGTCGACACCGCCGGCCTGCGCGAGGCGCCCGACCTCGTGGAACAGGAAGGCATCCGCCGCGCCCGCGCCGAGCTTGAACGCGCCGACCTGGTGCTGGCCGTGCTCGACGACCAGGCGCCGGTGCCCGACCTGCCGCTGCCGTCAGGGATCCCGGTGCTGTGGCTGCACAACAAGGCCGACCTCAGCGGCGCCGCCGCCCACGCCGAGCGCCGGGCCGATGGCGAACACCTGTGGCTGTCGGCCCGCACCGGCGAAGGC
>DNNT01000021.1:0-6614 GCA_003497545.1 Arenimonas sp.
CCACGCGCAGCTTGAGCGCCGGGTTGCCTTCCTCGGCGATGAGCGAGGCGACCTTGGCGGCCGCCGACGCGGTGAACTCGAGCGGGGCGTCGAGCTGCTGGTAACTGGGGTGCATTTCCATGGGGCCAAGATGGGGCCTCGCGGCCCCGGGTTCAAGCTTCCTGCGCTTCGCCCCTGGCCTTCACGCGGCCGGCCGGCGCCGGCGCCGGCGCCGTGTCCGGACCGGTGAGCTGGGCCAGCGGGGCGTCGGCGTGGATCAGGCGGCCGGTGATCATGGCGCCGGCGGCCATTTCCACCACCTTGTAGTGGATGTTGCCCTGCACGCGGGCGTTGGCGGCCAGCTCCACCCGCTCGCTGGCGTACACGTCGCCCTGCATGTGGCCGTTGATGACCACCACCGGCGCACGCACCTCGCCTTCGATGCGTCCCTTGTCGGCGATGGTGAGCACGGCAGCCGAGCCTTCGTCGGCCACCACCTTGCCGTGGATGGTGCCCTCGACGTAGAGGCCACCGGTGAAATTCACGTCGCCGCGGATCACCGCGCGCGGGCCGACCAGGGTTTCCACGGCGTGTTGGCCGTGGCCGGGGGACTTGCCCTTTCCGATGCCGAGCATCTCAATCTCCTCGTGGTTCCCGGGCCTGCCAGGGGAAGGCCTGGTCCACGGTGCTGCCGTCCGAGCGCAGTTGCACGCGGACGCGTTGGGGGGTGAAGCCCTCGGGCAGCATCACGCTGCCTTCGAGCTGCTGGAAATAGCGGAACGAAAACGGCTGTCCGGGTGCGCCCGGCTTCTGCAGGAGCTCTTCCCAGCCCAGGCTGCGCAGGCGGCCCTGGCTGACGCCTTCCACCGACACCCGCGCCTCGCCCTTGCTGATGGCGCCGCGGTTGAGGTTCTGGGTGAGCGTGACGGTGTAGCGCCAGGTGCCGCCTTCCTCGGGCGCGAACACGGCCTCGTGCACGCTCAGGCCGCGGCGCTGGCCGGTGGCGCCCACCAGGCGTTCGTAGAAGGCCACGTCGGCGCGCAGGCCGGACACTTCCTCCTCGCGCTCGGCCAGGCTGGCCTGCAGCTCGGTGTTGGCGCTGCGGCTGATCTGGTCGCTGCGGCGCAGGGTGGCCACGTTCTGGCGCAGCTGTCGCACCAGGGCCTCGCTGTCGGCCACGCGGCGGTTCGCAAGCTCGAGTTCGTCGCGCACCTTGGCCAGGCCCGGCGCGGCGCGCTCGGACGCCACCCACCAGGTGGCCACCAGGCTCGCCAGCCACAGCACCGCCGCCACGGCCAGCAGCGCCCGCACGTGCGGGCGGTGCGGGACGATGACGAAGCGGGGCTTGACCGGGGCGGGGGTGCTCATGGGCTGGGACAGGTGCGCGGGCGGCGCGAATCCGGTCAACTAGAGCCGGTGCGCTCCGCCAGCGTCAAGGCGGAGCCTCACTATACTGTGAACCACGTCACGCTCCGGGAGCCTCCGCCATGACCGAAGCCCACATCTTCGCCCTCGGCCTCGCCCTCGCCTGCCTGGCCGGCGTGCGCGCCTACCTGACGGTGTTCGGCGTGGGCATCGCCGGCCTGATGGGCTGGGTGGAGCTGCCCACCGCGCTGGCCGCCACCACCTCGCCCTGGGTGCTGGGCACCGCGGGCGCACTGGCCGTGGTGGAATTCGCGGCCGACAAGATCCCGGGCGTGGATTCGGGCTGGGACCTGCTGCAAACCCTGGCGCGCATCCCGGCCGGCGCCTTCCTGGCCGCCGCCACCTTGTCCGACGACGGCCAGCTGGCTGGCGGCGCCCTGGCCCTGGGCGCGACCGCCGCGCTGGGCACGCACCTGCTCAAGTCGGGCACGCGCGCGCTCATCAACGCCTCGCCCGAGCCCGTGTCGAACTGGGCGGCGTCCGCCGGCGAGGACGTGGCCGCGCTCGGCGCGCTGGGCCTGGTGTTCGCCTACCCCTGGGCGGCGCTGGCGCTGCTGCTGGCGGTGCTGGGCATCGCCGCGCTGGTGGTGTTCTGGGTGGCACGCTGGGTGTGGCGACGCACGGCTGGCAGCAAAGGCATAATCCAAGGCCAACCGGGGGCCACGCGATGAATCCGCACGACGAGTCACGACTCGCCGAACACCGACACGCCTTCCTGCGCCACCTGCCGCGGCGCGTGGAAACCCTTGGCCGTCGCCTGCACCGCTTCCTGCAGGACGGCTGGGACATCAACGGCCTGGCGCTGATGCACGAAGACGCCCTGCACCTGGGCCACGCCTGCCAGCGCCACGGCCTGGACGATGCCGGCGAACATTTCCTGCGCCTGCATGCCCTGCTCGACGAAACCCTGCAGCAGCAAGTGCTGCCCTCGCCGGAAACCGGCGAACGCCTGTGGCACCTGGTGGAAGACATCGGCCACGCCGTGCCCATGGCCACCGAGGCGCCCACGCCCGACCTGGCCCCGCCGCGCCCGCAGCAGGGCAGCGGCCGCGCCGAAACGCCGCCGGCGAACTACTGGCGCCGCTGGAGCGAAGACGCCCCGCCGGCCACCGCCACCGAAGTGGGCGAAGCCGCCGCGCCGCCACCGCAGGCCGAACCCGCCAAACCGGTCAAGCCTGCCGAGCCGGCGCACATCGCCGCAGGACCGCGCCACGGACCCGCGCCGACGCCCACCCCGAAGCCGGCCGCCGCCGCGTCCGCCAAACCCGCCGCCCCGCCTGCGCCTGCGCCCGCCGCGCCACCCGCCGCCGCGGCCGAGCCGCCGCCGGTCGCGCCCGGCACCCGCGTCTACCACCTCACCGAACACGGCCCGCTGTCGCTGGAACTCGACCAGCGCCTGGAAGCCGCCGGCTACGAAGTGGAGCTGCTGGAAAGCGCCGAGGAACTGCGCGAACTGCTGGGCGCCCTGCCCGCCCGCCTGGCCCTGGTGGACGCCGCCTTCAGCGACCAGCTCGACGCCATCGGCGCCACCGTGCGCGAAGCCCGCACGCGCAGCAGCCAGCCCATCCAGCTGGTGGCGCTGAGCGCCGCCGACGACATCACCCTGCGCCTGAACGCCCAGCGCGCCGGCGTCGACCTGCTGCTGGTGGAACCCAACGCCGCCGAAGTGCTGCGGCGCCTGGCCGTGCTGCTCAGCCCGGGCGGCGGCGAACCCTTCCGCGTGCTGGTGGTGGAAGACGACCGCAACCAGGCGCTGTTCGCCGAAGGCATCCTGCGCAACGCCGGCATGCAGACCGAAGTGGTGCTCGACCCGCTCGACGTGCTCGAGGCACTGCACCGCTTCAACCCCGACCTGATCCTGATGGACCTGCACATGCCGCATGCCAACGGCATCGAGCTGACCGTGCTGATCCGCGACCAGGACCCGTTCCTGCACACGCCCATCGTGTTCCTGTCGGGCGAAGCCGACGCCGACCGCCAGTTCGACGCACTCGAGGCCGGCGGCGACGACTTCATCACCAAGCCGGTGCGCCCCAAGCACCTGATCGCCGCCGTGCAGAATCGCGTCACCCGCCATCGCGCCATGCAGGCGCGCCCGGCCAAGCGCGGCGTGCGCAATGCCGAAACCGGCCTGCTGTCGCGCTCCGAGCTGCTGGAATCGCTGCACGGCGTGGTGGCCGGCGCCAGCCCCGACAGCGCCGGCGGCCTGCTGTTCCTGGAAGTGGAAAGCGTGAACCTGCTGCGCGACCGCCTGGGCCTGACCGCGCTCGAGCAGCTGCTGGCCGGCGTGGGCAAGCTGGTGGGCGAACGCGCCGGCAAGGTGCCGGCCACGCGTTTCGGCGACGGCAGCTTCCTGGTGCTCGACACCGAACGCGACGAGGCCGCGCTGGAAGCCTTCGCCACCCAGCTGCGCAGCGCGCTGGTGCAGCACCCGTTCACCGTGCAGGGCCACCCGCTGCGCCTGCGCGTGTCGGTGGGCATCTGCGCCTTCAGGCATCGTTTCCACGACGCCGGCGACCTGCTCAACGCCGCCGAGCGCATGGCCCGCGAGGCGCGCACCAGCGACCGCGGCTTCAAGCGCTTCGAGCCCGCCCAACCCACCGAGGCGGCGCGCGAGGCCGCGCTGGTGAAGCAGATCCGCGAGGCCATCGCGCTCAACAGCCTGGAACTGCTCTACCAGCCGGTGGTGGCCGTGGCCGGCAGCGACGACTCCCAGTACCAGGTGCTGCTGCGCCTGCGCGACGCCAGCGGCAAGCTGCTGCCCGCGGCCGAGGTGGTGCCGCTGGCCGAACGCGGCGACTTCATCCTCGACATCGACCGCTGGGTGCTGCAGGCCTCGATGAAGCTGGTGCGCGACCGCCGCGCCGAAGGCCGGCCGCTGCGGCTGTTCGTCACCCAGTCGCCGCTGACGCTGGCCGACCCGGGCCAGGCCACCTGGCTCAAGGCCGAGCTGGTCGCGCATGACGTGCCCGGCACCTCGATGGTGATCGAGCTGCGCATGGAAGACGCGGTGATCCACGCCGCCACCATCCGCCAGTTCTGCGACGCCATGGTGGCCGACGGCGTGCAGTTCTGCCTGAGCCAGTTCGAATCGAGCCCCGACACCGATCGCCTGTTCGACGAGCTGCCGCTGGGTTTCGTGAAGCTGGCGCGCAAGTACACCGCCACCGCGCTCACGCCGGCCATGCGCGACGAGCTCAAGGTGCTGATCGACCGCGCCCACCGGCGCGGGCTCGAGGTGATCGGCCACGGCGTCGAAGACGCCCAGGCCGCCGCCACGCTGTGGATGAGCGGCATCGATTTCATCCAGGGCAACCTGGTGCAGCAGGCCGATCGCGACATGGACTTCGACTTCCAGCAGGCGGTGCTCTGAGATGCCTCCCAACGTGCAGGATGCGTTGATCGTCCGCTGGCTGGCGATCGCCGGCGCCGCCGGTGCCGCCATCGCCGCCGCCATCAGCCACTTCAGCGACAACTGGCTGTGGCAGTCGCTGGCCTTCGTGGCGGCGCTGCTGGCGCTGGCCGGCGCGGCCGGCTTCTGGCGCGCGGTGACCCTGCGCAACCGCGCGCTGGTGCAGGCCGCCCAGACCACCGGCGAACAGACCCGCGAAGTGAACGCGCTGCAGGAAGAACTGGCCCTGCACCGCCGCCTCGAGCGCGAACTGACCGAAGCCAAGCAGGCGGCCGAATCGGCCATGATGGCCAAGGGCGAATTCCTGGCCACCATGAGCCACGAAATCCGCACACCGCTCAACGGCATCATCCCCATGCTCGACCTGCTGATGAGCTCGCGCCTGCAGCCCGACCAGCAGGAAATCCTGCGCACCGCCTACACCTCGGCGCGGCAGATGCAGCGCATCGTCGACGACATCCTCGACTACTCCAAGCTCGAGGCGAACAAGGTCACGCTCGAGACCACCAGCTTCAACCTGCGCGAGCTGCTCGATTCGGTGATCCGCCTGATGGAAAAACCGGCCGAGTCCAAGGGCCTGCGCCTGAACCTGCAGATCGACCCGGCCGTGCGCCTGGCCGTGCGCGGCGACCCGGTGCGCCTGCGCCAGGTGCTGACCAACCTGCTCAGCAACGCCGTGAAGTTCACCGAGCGCGGTTCGGTGAGCCTGGCGGTGAGTCGCCGCGGCGAAACCCGCAGCCAGCACGAGCTGCGCTTCGAAGTCACCGACACCGGCATCGGCATCGACAAGGACGCGCGCCTGTTCCGCGCCTTCAGCCAGGCCGACGCCAGCACCACCCGCCTGTACGGCGGCACCGGCCTGGGCCTGGTGATCTGCAAGCGCATCGTCGACCTGATGGGCGGCAGCATCGGCGTGGAATCGGAGCCCGGCCGCGGCTCCACCTTCTGGTTCGAGATCCCGCTGCTCAAGGCCGCCGGCGACATCCAGGGCCAGCGCACCGACCTCAACGGCGCCCGCGTGCTGCTGCTGAGCACCGACGCCCACCTGCGCCAGCGCATCGGCCAGGCCGCGCCCGGCTGGGGCGCCAACCTCACCCAGGCCGAAACCACGCAGGACACGCTGACCAAGCTGCGCACCGCGCTCACCCGCGGCGCCAACTGGAGCTTCGACCTGCTGCTGGTGGACCTGAGCAGCGTGCGCACCACGGCCATCGCCCTGCACCGCAACCTGCGCCGCACCCCGGAACTGGAGGATTTGCGCGTGGTGTACCTGCATGGCGAGGAAGCCGTCCCCGCAGAACTCAGCCAGGGCCCGCACGCCCTGCTGCTGTCGCGCCAGATCGGCGGCACCGAACTGCGCAATGCCATCGGCAGCTTCCTGTCGGCCCAGGNNCATCCTGCTGGTGGAAGACAACCCGGTGAACCTGATGGTGGCGCAGCGCCTGGTGGGCCTGCTGGGCCTGCACTGCGAGACCGCCGACAACGGCGAAAAGGCGCTCGACCGCATGCAGCAGGGCAACCTGGACCTGGTGCTGATGGACTGCCAGATGCCGGTGAAGGACGGTTACACCGCCTCGCGCGAATGGCGCCAGTTCGAAGTGGCGCAGAACCTGGCGCGCCTGCCCATCATCGCCATGACGGCCAACGCCATGGCCGGCGATCGCCAGAAGTGCCTGGACGCCGGCATGGACGACTACCTGTCCAAGCCGGTGGACCGCCGCTTGCTCGAAGCCACCATCGCGCGCTGGCTGCAGCACCGCCCGTCGGCGGCGGCGCCCGCGCCTGCGCCCATGCCCGA
>DNNT01000021.1:6671-6883 GCA_003497545.1 Arenimonas sp.
GACCCCGCCGCCGGTGCTGGCCACCGAAGTGGTGGACGAACTGCGCGCGGTGATGGGCAACGAATACCTGAGCCTGGTGCGCCTGTTCCTGGAAGACGCGCCCCGGCACGTGCAGGCTCTGGAAGCCGCGGCCACGGCCAACGACATGGCCGCCATGGTGGCACCGGCGCACACGCTCAAATCGGCCAGCGCCAACCTGGGGGCCATGGCCC
>DNNT01000163.1 GCA_003497545.1 Arenimonas sp.
CGAAATACGTGGCCACGCGCTGGCGCTCGGCCTCGGGCGGCTGCACCGGGCCGTGGCCCAGGGCGGCCAGGCGGAATTTCTGCAGCGTTTCCGAATACAGCTGAAGCACCACCGGCTCGGCCTGGGCGATGAAACCCATGGACTGCGACCACTGCAGGTAATCGCGGTTGGCCATCTTGAAGTAGCGGCCGGCGGCGGGCACTTCGGTGCTCCAGAAGCCGCCGTTCTCCCGGTAGCGCTCGAGCTGTTCCGGATTGGGCGCGCCCTTGCCGTGCTGGCTGCCGTCGCCGCGCCAGCCGGCCAGCAGGCCCACGCCGGGCGCGCGTTCGTGGTGGACGATGTAGTCGGCGTAGTCGCGGTAGCGCGGCGTGCCGTCCTGGTTCACCAGCGCGGGCAGTCCGATGCGCGCGCCCAGGTCGAGCAGCACGCTCTGGAAACCGCGCACGTCGCGACCTTCGCGCTGGGTGGCCGGTTCGAGCACCGGGTGGCGGAGGGCGTCGGCGGCGCGTTCGGCGTCGGAAATCGGGCGGTCTAGCAGGGAGATGGCGTCGAAACGCTCGAGGTAGGTGGTGTCGGGCAGCACCAGGTCGGCGTAGGCGACCATCTCGCTCGAGTACGCGTCGGAATAGATGATGCGCGGGATGCGGTACTGGCCGTCGTCGTTCTTGTCGGTGAGCCAGTGCATGGTCTCGGCGGNNCTCGGCGGTGTTCATGGCCGAGTTCCAGCTCATGTTGGCCATGAACAGCATCAGCACGTCCACCGGCTTCGGGTCGGCCGCCCAGGCGTTGCGGATGACCGTGTGCAGCATGCCGTGCACGGCCAGCGGGTAGCGCCAGGAATAGGCGTGGTCGAGCCGGCGTGGCTGGCCGTTGGCGTCCACCAGCAGGTCTTCGGGGCCGTGCACGAAGCCCAGCGGCGCGGCGTCGAGCGCGCCGTTGGCCTGGCGCGTGCTGCCGGGCCGGTTCGCCGGCGGAATCGGGCGCGGGAACGGCGGCTGGTAGCGGAAGCTGCCCGGCGTATCCACCGCGCCCAGCAGCAGTTGCAGCAGGTGCAGGGCGCGGCAGGTGTGGAAGCCGTTGCTGTGCGCGCTGATGCCGCGCATGGCGTGGAAGGCCACCGGGCGGCCGACCATGCGCTCGTGGCGTCGGCCGTGCACGTCGGTCCAGGGCTGTTCGATCACCACCGGGTCGTCGAAGGCGGCCGCGGCGATTTCGGCGGCGATGCGGCGGATGCTGGCTGCCGGCACGCCGCAGCGCTCGGCCACGGCCTCGGGCGCGTACCGCGGGTCGAGGTAGCGCTGGGCGACGAGGTGGAACACCGGCACCGCCGTGCGCCCGTCCGGCAGCGTGTATTCACCCACCACGGCAGGGTTCAGCCCGGTGGCGTCCGCCGGCGCCACGCCCCCTGTAGGAGCGGCTTCAGCCNNCCTTCGTCGCGCGCGAACAGGCCGTCGTCGGCGCCGCCGGGGTTTTGCACCACCAGCCAGTGCGCGTTGGTGAAGTTGACCAGGTAATCCAGGTCGACCCGGTCGGCCTTGAGCAATTCATGGATGAGCGCGAAGGCCAGCAGCCCGTCGGTGCCGGGGCGGATGCCGATCCATTCGTCGGCGATGGCGCCGTAGCCGCTGCGCACCGGATTCACCGCCACCACCTTGGCGCCGCGGCCCTTGAGCTGGCCCAGGCCGAGCTTGATCGGGTTGGAATCGTGGTCTTCGGCGACGCCCCAGAGCATCAGGTACTTCGTATGCTCCCAGTCGGGCTCGCCGAATTCCCAGAAGCTGCCGCCCAGCGTGTACAGCCCGCCGGCGGCCATGTTCACCGAGCAGAAGCCGCCGTGCGCGGCGTAGTTGAGGGTGCCGTACTGCTGCGCCCACCAGCCGGTGAGGGCCTGGCTCTGGTCGCGGCCGGTGAAGAAGGCCAGGCGGTCGGGGTCGCGTTCGCGGGCCTCGCGCAGCCAGCCGGCGGCCAGGGCCAGGGCCTCGTCCCATTCGATCTCGCGGAACCTGTTTTCGCCGCGTTCGCCCACCCGCAGCAGCGGCTTGTCCAGGCGCGCCGGGGAATAGTGCTGCAGGATGCCGGCCGAGCCCTTGGCGCAAAGCACGCCGCGGTTCACCGGATGCGCCGGGTTGCCCTCGATGTAGCGCACGCGGTCGCCGCGCAGGTGCACGTTGATGCCGCAGCGGCAGGCACACATGTAGCAGGTCGTCTGCCGGACCTGGTCGCCCACGGGTTGTTGCAGGTCGAGGTCGGGCTCGCGCATGGCGGGCATTGTGCCAGTGGCGGGGCGGGGGCAGGAACTGCCATCCTAGGCATCTCGAACGCGACAGCCGGAACGCCCCCAGCCATGGACCGCTACGAGCGCATCCTCGCCCTGCACCGCAGCCTGAAGACCGCCCGCTACCCGGTGCCGATCCGGCGCCTGATGGAAGAGCTGGCGTGCTCGCGCGCCACGCTCTACCGTGACATCGCCTTCCTGCGCGACGCACTCGGCGCGCCGATCGAAAGCGAAGGCGAGGGCAGCATCCGCTACGACGAGAAGGAAGCCGAGCGCTTCGAGTTGCCGGGCCTGTGGCTCAATTCCGACGAACTGCATGCGCTGCTGGCCGCGCACCAGCTGCTCGACCGCACGGGCCAGGGCGTGCTTTCCAGCGCGCTGGCGCCGCTCAAGGGCCGCATCGAAACCCTGCTGGCGCAGCAGGCCGGCGGCAAGCGCTGGCCGGTGGAGCGCGTGCGCGTGATCGCCTCCGGCGTGCGCCGGCGCGACGAACTGGCCTTCCGGCTGGTGGCCAGCGCGGTGCTCGACCGCCGCCAGCTGGAATTCGACTACCTGGCGCGCTCCACCAACGAGCGCACCCACCGCAAGGTGTCGCCGCAGCGGCTCACGCATTACAAGGACAACTGGTACCTCGACGCCTGGGACCACGAGCGCGAGGCGCTGCGCAGCTTCTCGGTGGACCGCGTGCAGCACGCGCGCATCCTCGAGGGCGCCGCGCGCGACCTGCCCGACGAGGAGCTCAACCAGCACCTGGCCTCGAGCTACGGCATTTTTTCCGGCGCGCCCAAGGGCACGGCCACCATCGTGTTTTCCGCCAAGGCGGCGCGCTGGGTGGCCGACGAGCACTGGCATTCGAAGCAGGAGGGCCGCTTCCTGCCCGACGGCCGCTACGAACTGCGCCTGCCCTACAGCAACGCCAAGGAGCTGCTGATGGACGTGCTGCGCTACGGCGCCGACGCCGAGGTGGTGGAGCCGGCGGCGCTGCGCGCCCAGGCGCGCACGATGCTGCAGTTGGCGCTGTCGGCGTATGAGCGCTGAAGATACCGGCCATGGCCGCCCGCCCGGCCGCCGGGTGGCGCTGGTGCTGGGCGCCGAAGGCGAAGGGCTGCGCCACAACAGCATGGCGCATTGCGANNGGTGGCGCTGGTGCTGGGCGCCGGCGGCGCGCGCGGCATCGCCCATGTCGGCGTGATCCAGGCAATCGAGGCGCGGGGTTACGAAATCGCCGGCATCGCCGGGGCCTCGATGGGTTCGCTGGTGGGTGGCATCTATGCCGCGGGCCGGCTGAAGGAATATGCGGAATGGGCCTGCGCGCTGGAACGCGGCGACGTGCTTCGGCTGCTGGATTTCGTGTACGGCTACCCGGGCCTGATCCGCGGCGAGCGGGTGATCGCGGCGCTGCGCGAGCTGGTGGGCGACCACCTGATCGAAGACCTGCCGATTCCGTACACCGCGGTGGCCACCGACCTGGCCAGCCAGCGCGAGGTGTGGCTGACGCGCGGCAAGCTGTTCGATGCCATCCGCGCGTCCATCGCCATCCCGATGATCTTCACGCCGGCGATGTTCGAGGGTCGCGAACTGGTGGACGGCGGCCTGCTGGCGCCGGTGCCAATCGCCGCCACGCGGCAGATGCGGGTGGATCGCGTGATCGCGGTGGATGTGAACGGGCCGGTGCCGTGGGCCAATCCGGGGCTGGAGCCGCGGGCCGAGGAAGTAGTGGCCGGGCACGCCGAGGAAGATGAAGCCGGCGATGCCGACGGTGGCCCGGAAAGCCTGCGCGAGCGCATGGCTTCGATCTGGGAGTCG
>DNNT01000061.1 GCA_003497545.1 Arenimonas sp.
TCGGCGGCCAGGCCGTGCGCGGCCTGCAGGCGGCGCACGGCGGCCACGCTGTCGGCATCGAGCACGGCAGGGCCGGCTTCGGGCGAAGCCAGGCCGGCGCGGTCGCGCAGGCGGTCGTGGATCCAGTCCACCGCCGGGCCGCTGTCGCCGGGGACGGGCGCGGGCAGCAGGAAGGCGGGGCCACGCCAGAGCGCGGCGTATTCGCCGTTCCAGCTGCGTTCGAAGGCCAGGCGGTCGGTGTCGAAGCGGCCGCCGCCCAGCCACAGGCGCACGCGCAAAGCGTCGGCGCCCAGCAGCACGGCCCAGGCTTCGCGGCCGTCGCCGCGCAGGCGCAGCAGGGCGGGGCGGCCAAGCGCGGCCAGTTTGTCCAGGCCGGCGCGGCCGCGCAGGCAGTACAGGCCCGGCGCCAGCGTGGGTGCGCAGGCCTGGGCGCGTTCGAGCGTGGTTTCCTGCGCGCGCACCGTCCACAGGCCCAGCAGCTGGCCCCAGGCCGGCTGCGGCGACGGCCCGGCCAGCGCGATGCGGGCCGGCAGTTCTTCGCCCGGCAGGTAGGGCACGGCGGGCGCGGTTTCGGCCTTCACCGTGCGTGCGGTGGCGGTGTCGGGCGCGGGTGGCGGCGGCGCGCGTTCGCGCAGGGCCAGCGCCAGCGCCAGCACGGCCAGCATGCCGGCCACGCCCCAGGCCAGGTTCGGCTTCGGCAGCCGCGACAGCCGCGGCGCCAGCGCCTCGCGCGCGGCCTGGTCGACCCAGCGTTCGCCGATTTGCACTTCGTCGTGCGCGTAACCGGCCAGCAGCGCGCGCTCGGCGATGATGTTCACCAGCCGCGGCACGCCGCCGGAATGGTGGTGGATGCGCCTGATGGCCAGCTTGGTGAAGGGGAAGCGCGTGCCGCCGGCCACGGCGTAGCGGTGGCGCAGGTACGCTTCGGTTTCGGCGGCGTCGAGCGGCGTCAGGTGGAAACGCGCGGTGACGCGCTGGGCCAGCTGGCGCAGGTCTTCGCGCGCCAGCAGGTCGCGCAGCTCGGGCTGGCCCAGCAGCAGGATCTGCAGCAGCTTCTGGGTGGGCGTTTCCAGGTTGGTGAGCAGGCGCACCTGCTCCAGCGCATCGGCGCCGAGGTTCTGCGCTTCGTCGATGATCAGCACCACGCGCAGGCCCTGGGCGTAGGCGTCGAGCAGGTAGTGGTTGAGCGCGTCCACCAGCGCCTTCAGGCTGCCCTGGCGGCCGGCGGTGTCGATGCGCAGCTCTTCGCAGATCGTTTCCAGCAGTTCCAGCGGGCTGACGCGCGGGTTGAGCACCAGCGCGACGCGCACGTTTTCCGGCAGTTGCTCCAGCAGCAGGCGGCAGAGCGTGGTCTTGCCGGTGCCCACTTCGCCGGTGAGCTGCACGAAGCCGCCGCCGCCGCCCTGGCCGATGCCGAACAGCAGGTGCGCGAGCGCGTCCCGGTGCCGCTCGCTCAGGTACACGAAGCGCGGGTCCGGGGTGATCGAGAACGGCGGCTCGGTGAGGCCGTAGTGCTCGAGGTACATGCGCGGCTCGGCGGAAAGGGGCTGTCAGGATGCCACGACGGGGCGGCGCGCAGGAATCGGGTTTTCCACGGCGCCACCGGGCGGGCTTCCACGCCGCGCCGCGGTGGCCGGCTGACCGCCTTGCCGGGACAACGCCGATTCGGCGCGGGCGTTTGCGGCGGATCGTAGGCCTGCGCCCTGTCGGCGCGGAGGAGACGACGATGAAGAAAATGACGAGGCTTGGGCTGGCGGCACTGTTGCTGGCGTTGGGCGGCCTGGCGGCGGCCTACCCGCCGAGACCGGATCTGGAGCGCCCGCCCTGGATGCCCACCGAGCAGGAGCTGATCGACGAGCAGTGCGCCATCCGCGAAACCGAGCGCCGCAACAGCTGCTGGGACTTCTGCTACGGCGAAGGCATGTTCGGCTCGTACAAGTCCGGCGTCTGCGGCGTGGGCGGCACCTGCAGCTGCACCTATTACGCCAGCCAGGACCTGCTGCGCTGAAAACGCAACGGGCAGCCGCCGCGAGGCGCGCTGCCCGTTCGTGCCTGGCCGCGTGGGCCCTGCGTCAGTCGTCGAGCGTGAGCAGCGAGGCGTTGCCGCCGGCCGCGGTGGTGTTCACGGTGACGGTGCGCTCGGAGGCGAAACGCAGCAGGTAGTGCGGGCCGCCGGCCTTGGGGCCGGTGCCGCTCAGGCCTTCGCCGCCGAAGGGCTGCACGCCCACCACGGCGCCGATCTGGTTGCGGTTGACGTAGCAGTTGCCCACCTTCACGGTGCGGGCGATCTTCTCCACCGTGGCGTCGATGCGCGAGTGGATGCCCAGGGTCAGGCCGTAGCCGGTGGCGTTGATGTCGGCCAGCACCTGGTCGAGCTGGTCGGCCGGGTAGCGGATGACGTGCAGCACCGGGCCGAACACTTCGCGGGTGAGCTGCGACAGCGACTTCAGCTCGTAGGCGCGCGGGGCGAAGAAGCAGCCGTGCGCGGCGGCCTCGGGCAGCTTCACTTCCTTGATGAGCGTGGCTTCCTTGTCCATGCGCGCGGCGTGCTCGGCCAGGATCTTGCGGGCGTCCTCGTCGATCACCGGGCCGACGTCGGTGGACAGCAGGCCCGGGTCGCCCACCACCAGCTCGTCCATGGCGCCGGCCAGCATGTGCAGCACCTTGTCGGCGATGTCGGACTGCACGAACAGAACGCGCGCGGCCGAGCAGCGCTGGCCGGCGGAGTCGAAGGCCGAGGTCATGGCGTCCTTCACCAGCTGCTCGGGCAGGGCGGAGGAGTCGGCGATGAGCGCGTTCTGGCCGCCGGTTTCGGCGATCAGCGCGGCGATGGGCGCGTTGCGCGCGGCCAGGGCCCGGTTGATGGCCCAGGCGGTTTCGGTGGAACCGGTGAAGCACACGCCGGCCACGCGCGGGTCGCGGGTGAGCGCGGCGCCGACGGTGGCGCCGTCGCCCGGCACGAACTGCAGCACGTCCTTCGGAACGCCGGCCTCGTGCAGCAGCTGGGTGGCGACGAAGGCGGTGAGCGTGGTCTGCTCGGCTGGCTTGGCGATGACGCTGTTGCCCGACGCCAGCGCCGCGGCCACCTGGCCCAGGTAGATGGCCAGCGGGAAGTTCCACGGGCTGATGCATACGAACACGCCGCGGCCGTGCAGCCACAGCTCGTTCGATTCGCCGGTGGGGCCGGGCAGCTTTTCCGGCGCGCCGAACAGCTTGCGCGCCTGCATGGCGTAGTAGCGCAGGAAGTCCACCGCCTCGCGCACCTCGGCCACCGAGGCCGAGAGCGATTTGCCGGCTTCCTTCACGCACAGCGCCATGAACTCGGGCATGCGCTTTTCCAGCTGGTCGGCGGCGTGCTC
>DNNT01000180.1 GCA_003497545.1 Arenimonas sp.
CTCGACGTGCAGCCCTCCGGCCTGCCCCAGCGCGTGCCGGTGTTCCTGGGCTCGCGCAACGAAGTGGCCGAAGCGGTGCGTTACCACCACGAACACGACCAGGGGGCCTGAGTGACCGGCGGCGACTTCATCGAAGTTTATGAAGGCGCCATACCGGCGCCGGTCTGCGCGGAGATCATCCGGCGCTTCGAGGCGNNCCGGCCTCTATCCCGACCTCAAGCACAGCCGCGACATCAGCATCAGCGGCAAGCCCGAGTGGCGCGAGGTGGAAGCCACGCTGGTGAAGACCGTGCTGGCCTGCCTGGCCGACTACCTGCGCCGCTACCCGTACACGCTGATCGCGCCGCTGATGGTCGAGCACGGCACGAAGAAGGAATCGCGCCGGCTGCAGGCCGAGGATTTCCCGGGCCTGCCCGAGGCGCAGCTGGGCGAGATCATCCGCGCCATCTTCCGCCCGGGCCGCATCAACCTGCAGCGCTACCGCGCGGGCGAGGGCGGCTACCCGTATTGGCACTGCGAGCTCTACCCGCGCGACCCGGCCTGCGACACGCTGCACCGGCACCTGCTGTGGACGGTCTACCTCAACGACGACTTCCAGGCCGGCGAGACCGAGTTCTACCACCAGCAGCGCAAGGTGGCGCCGCGCACCGGCAGCCTGCTGATCGCGCCGGCCTCGTTCACCCACACCCACCGCGGCAACCGCCCCGAGGGCGGCGACAAGTACATCGCCACCAGCTGGGTGCTGTTCAACCGCGCCGAGCAGATCTTCGGCAAGCCGGGCTGAGACGCGGGCCTAGAACAGCTCGCCCTGCGGCGAAGGCGGACGCGGCGGCGTGAACGCCGAAGTGTCGAGCGGGCGCGAACGCCATTCGCCGAAGCCCAGCTTGCGCCAGGCCAGGTCGAAGCGCGCCTTCACCATGGCGGCCCAGGCGCCGGTGCCCGACTGGCGCTGCCCGAAGCGGGCGTCGTAGTCGCGGCCGCCGCGGGACTGGTTCACCAGCGCCATCACATGCGCGGCGCGTTCGGGCAGGTGCGCATCGAGCCAATCGCGGAAGAGCGGCGCCACCTCATGCGGCAGGCGCAGCAGCACGTAGCCGGCGCGGGTGGCCCCGGCCTCCCGCGCGGCGGCGAGCACGGCTTCCATCTCGCGGTCGTTCACCGCGGGAATGACGGGCGCAAACATCACGCCGGTGGGAATGCCGGCCTCCGCGAGCCGCCGGATGGCCAGCAGGCGCCGGTGCGGCGCGCTGGCGCGGGGTTCGAGCCGCGCCGAGAGGCGGTTGTCGAGCGTGGTGACCGACAGCGCCACGCTCACCAGGTTGCGCGCCGCCAGCGGCGACAGCAGGTCGAGGTCGCGCTCGACCAGCGCATTCTTGGTGAGCAGGGTGAAGGGATGGCCGCAGGCGCCCAGCACTTCGATGACGGCGCGCGTGAGCCGGTGCCTGCGCTCGATGGGCTGGTAGGGGTCGGTGTTGGTGCCCATGGCGATGGGCGCGCAGCGGTAGCCGGGACGGGCGAGCTCGGCGCGCAGCACGTCGGCCACGTTGGCCTTGGCGAACAGGCGCGTTTCAAAATCCAGGCCGGGCGAAAGCTCCAGGTAGGCGTGCGAAGGCCGGGCGAAGCAGTAGCTGCAGCCATGCTCGCAGCCACGATAGGCGTTCACCGATCGGTCGAAGGGCAGGTCGGGCGAGGTGTTGCGCGAAATGACGCTGCGTGCCTGTTCGAGCGTGACGGTGGTGCGCGGGTCGGGCGCCGGCGCGTCGGGCTCCCAGCCGTCGTCCACCGGCTCGTGGGTGGTGCGCGCGAAGCGTCCCTCGGGGTTGCCGGTGGCGCCGCGGCCCTTGGTCACTTTACGGTGGCCGTTCTCTGCGATCATGCCGGCAGTTTGGTGCGCGGCGGTCTCGCCGGCCGAGACAGGAGGAAACGCCATGGCGTTCAGCGAGTGGTGGCCGGAACTCAGGCCCTGGCTGGTCGGCACCTGGGTGCTGTACCTGGCGGTGCTGGCCGGCTGGATCGTGCTGCAGAAGCGAGAGCCGATCGCCACGCTGAGCTGGCTGCTGTCGCTGGCGGCGCTGCCGGTGCTGGGGCTGCTCATCTACCACTTCTTCGGGCCGCAGCGCATCGTGCGCCAGCGGCGCCGGCGCTCGCTGGCGCGGCGCGGCCTGCAGTCGGCGCTGCCGGCCGACCTGCACCCCAGCGAAGACTGCGCCACCGTGGCGCGCCTGGCCCAGGCCGCCACTGGCTACGCGCCCTGCACGGCCACCGACGCGCGCCTGCTGGTGGGCGGCGAGGCCACCTTCGACGCGCTGCTCGAAGCCATTTGCGGCGCCCGCCACCACGTGCACGTCGAGTACTACATCTTCGAGCCCGACCGGACCGGCACCCGGGTGCGCGACGCGCTGGCGGCCAAGGCGCGCGAAGGCGTGGAGGTGCGCGTGCTGCTCGACGCCGTGGGTTCGGGCCGGCTGGGTCGCGCTTTCCTGGCGCCGCTGCTCGAAGCCGGCGCGGAACTGGCCTGGTTCCACCCGGCCCGCCTGCGTTGGCTGTGGCGGCCGCGGCTGAACCTGCGCAACCACCGCAAGATCGTGGTGGTGGACGGCCGCGTGGCCTTCACCGGCGGCATCAACGTCACCGACGACGAGAACGAGGCGGTGAACCCGCGCGCCTTCCACGACCTGCACCTCCGGCTCGAAGGCGAGATCGTGCGCTGGCTGCAGCTGGCCTTCCTGGAGGACTGGCATTACGCCACCGGCGTCGCGCCGCGCGACGACGGCCTGTGGCCTGCGGCCGCGCCGGGGCGGATGGTGGCGCAGGCGCTGCCCGCGGGCCCGGACTCGCCCTGGGAGCCGGTGCACCGGGTGAAGGTGGAGGCGATCCACCAGGCCAACCACCGGGTGTGGCTGGTGACGCCTTACTTCGTGCCGGGCGAAGCGGCGCGGATGGCGCTCACCTCGGCGGCGCTGCGTGGCCTGGACGTGCGGGTGGTGGTGCCGGCGCGCAGCGATTCGCGGGTGGTCAGCGCCGCAGCGCGCTCGTATTTCGACGAACTCACCGCCGCCGGCGTGCGCGTCTTCGAATACCAGCCGCGCATGCTGCACAGCAAGGCGCTGCTGGTGGACGACGACACCTGCATCATTGGCAGCGCCAATTTCGACCACCGCAGCTTCCGGCTGAACTTCGAACTCAGCGTGCTGCTGCACGATGCCGGGGTGGCCGCCGGGCTGGAGGCCGAGATCCTGGCCACGCTGGGCCACTGCCGCGAAGTGCGCGCCGGGGACCCGCCGGCCGCGCCCTGGCACCGCCTGGCCGACGCCAGCGCCCGCCTGCTGTCACCCCTGCTCTGAACCGGCCGGTGGCAGCGCCGCCGGCTTCGGCTACACTCCGGCCAAACAAGCGAGGTGCCGCATGCACTGGCTCTACTTCCTCGGTTCCCTGGCCTGCCTTGGGCTGGCGATGATCCGCAGCCTTCCCAGTTTCGCGGTGCTGGTGCTGCTGGCCGGCGCCCTGGGCTTCATGGTCGCGTTCCTGCTGGGCTGGGTGAATTCCCGCATTTCCAGCAGTTCGCGCGACGTGAGCCACATCATGAGCGCCGACGAACTGCGCCAGCTGCGCGAGCAGGCGCAGGCCCGAAAGGCCGCGCAGTCCGGCGGCGACGAATCCCCGCGCTGAACCCCTCAGGAGATCCCCGCATGAACACCCTCGTTTTCCTCATCATCGGCGCGCTCGCGGGCTGGCTGGCCGGCGTGGTGATGAAGGGCCGCGGCTTCGGCGTGGTCATCAACATGGTGGTCGGCGTGCTCGGCGCCTTCTTCGGCGGCTGGCTGCTGCCCAAGCTGGGCGTGAGCTTCGGCGGCGACTTCGGCCTGTTCTTCACCGCCTTCATCGGCGCGGTGGTGCTGCTGGCGCTCATCGGCCTGATCAAGAAGGCCTGAGGCACGCCTCAGCGCGGCGTGCCGCGGCGGCAGGCGTCGGAGCAGTAACGCACCTGCTCCCAGTTCTTTTCCCATTTCTTGCGCCACTGGAAGGGGCGCTGGCAGACCGGGCAGGTTTTTTCCGGCCGCGGCGTGCCGGCGCGCCGGCGCTCAGCCGGCATCGGCCTGCACGCGGTTGCGGCCGGCGCGCTTGGCGCCATACAGCGCGGCGTCGGCGCGGCGAAGCAGGCTGTCGGGTTCCACCTGCACGTCGGGCACGAAGCCGGCCACGCCGATGCTGACGGTCATGCCGGCGTCGCTGGAGGCGATGGCGGCGCGGATCTGCTCGGCGCGGCGCACCGCCTCGGCCGGGTGCACGCCGGGCAGCAGCAGCGCGAACTCCTCGCCGCCGTAGCGGGCCAGCAGTTCGCGCTGCGGGTCGTGCTGCTGGTTCAGGCGCTGGGCGATGCCCTTGAGCTGCACGTCGCCCTCGAGGTGGCCGTGGGCGTCGTTGTAGGCCTTGAAGTGGTCGACGTCGATCATCAGCACCGACAGCGGGCGGCGCTGGTCGAGGCAGCGGTACCACTCGCGGCGCAGGCCGTTTTCGAGCGCGCGGCGGTTGGCCACGCCGGTGAGCGCGTCCTCGGTGGCGAGTTCGGCGAGCTTGCGGTTGACGTCTTCCAGCTCGTGGGTGCGTTCGGCGATGCGCGCCTCGAGCCGGCGGTTGGCCTCGAGGAAACGCTCGGTGCGCTGGCGCACCAGCCACAACGCCACCACCAGGGCGATGGCCAGCAGGCCCACGGCCACGAGGCCGAGCACCCAGAGCTGTTCGTACCAGCGCGGCTGCACTTGGAAACGGTAGGTGATGCCGGCCGGTTGGCGGCCGGTGCCGGTGCGCGCCTGCACTTCCAATGCGTAGTCGCCGGCGGGCAGGGCGCGGATGAACAGGTCGCGGTCGGCCCAGTTGCTCCAGCCGGGCGTGACGCCATGCAGCAGGTAGCGGAACTCGGCGCCGCTTTCCATGCTGACCATCGAGAAACGCATGCTGAGGCTGTGGCCCGACGGCACCTTCACTGGCTCGTCGCCGCTGCGCAGCGGAAGCGGGCGGGTTTCGCCCTTTTCGCTGCGGGCGAGCACCGACTCCATGGCCAGCTGCAGCGGCTGCGGTGCCGGCGTGCTTTCGAGCGGGTTGAACTGCAGCAGGCCGGACCAGGTGGCGATGCGCAGCACCCCGTCGCGGTTCACGCGCAGGTAGGAATAACCGGCCAGGCCGCGGCCGCCCGGGTACACCGCCTGCCAGGTGCTTTCGCCCGGGGCCCGATGCCAGAGCTCGCGGGTGGTGTAGGCGTAGGCGCCCAGCGGCGTTTCGGCAACCTGCAGTTCGTTGCGGCGGTCGCCCAGGGTGAAGGGCGGCGCGTCGTCGGCCACGAAGCGTTCGCCATCGAATCGGAAACCGGCATCGCGGCTGATGGCGTGGATGCGGCCATCGAGCTGGTAGACGCTGGTGCCGAACTGGGCATCGACCACCAGGCCGCGGCTGTCGTCGAAGACCTCGCGCCGGGTCACTTCGCCGGTGGGCAGGTCCAGCTGCCAGCGCTGCACGGGGCCGCGGGTATCGCCCATCCACAGTTCGCCCGGCGCGCCTTCTTCCAGGCCGGACAGGCTGATGTCCTCGAGCTCGACCGTGTGCGCCAGCTCCCAGCGGCCGCGTGCGCTGGTGAGCAGCAAAAGCTCGGTGCCGGTGACGGCGAACATCAGGTCCGGGTCGTGGCGGGAGGGCTGCAGCGCGTAGACGCCGTGGTTGGGGTGGGTGTAGAGCGAACGTGGCTGGCTGGCGCCCGGATCGAGCACCAGCAGCCCCTCGCGCACGCCGGCCAGCAGGCCCGCGTCGGTGGAGTGGAGTGAATAGGCCTCGTATTCGGTCCAGCCCAGGGCTTCGGTGCGCGGCTGGCCAGTGTCGTCCGCGGTCAGGCGCTGGACGCCCTGGCTGGTGGCCAGCCACAGCGCGCCGTCGTGCCATTCGAAGTCGTTGGGGCTGCCGGTGATGCCCTGCTTGGCGCCCAGGAAGGACCAGGCCGAAGGCAGCGACAGCCGCACCAGGTTGCCTTCGGTGGCGACCCACAGCCCACCCTCGCGATCCACGTTCAGCGCGATGACGCTGAACACGCCCAGATCAAGCTGCTCGCGCAACTGGTAGCCGGCGTCGACGCGGATCAGTTTGCCGTCGAGCGTGCCGACGACGAGGCTGCCATCGGCCAGCTCCTGGAAAACGTAGCTGCGTTCGCCGGCCAGCAGGTCGCTGGCCTCGCCCGGGATGCGGGTGATGCCTTCGTCGTCGGCAAGGAAGAGGCCGCTGCGCGCGATCAGGAGCAGCCCGTCGCCACGCGCCAGCAGGCCGGGCAGGGGCACCTTGGCGAACTGTTCGCCGCCGGGCAGCAGTTCGAAGCGCCCGTCCTCGAAGCGGCACAGGCCCTTGCCGTGCACGCGCGAGTAGAGCTGGCCATTCGCGGGGTAGAAGCTGCGCACTTCGCTGGCCAGGGGCCAGTTCTTCGCCTTGCCGCCACCGTCGTAGGGCAGCAGGACGAGCCGGCCCTCGGCGCGGAAATACACGCCCTCGGCGGTGGCGACGACTTCCTGCACGAAACCGAGCAGGCGCGATTCGCCGACCAGGCCGGCGGCGTCGAGCAGTTCTTCGTAGCGGTGCCCGCCTTCGCCGTCGGGAACCAGGCGGCCGAAGGTGTCGTAACCGCCGACGTAGATGCGGCCGTCGGCACCAAGCGCGAGGGAACGTGCCGCAGACCGGCCGGGCAGCGACGTCAGGTCCCAGTCCACGCCGTTGAAGCGCAGCACGCCTTCGAGGTTGCCGACGTAAAGCTCGCCGCTGGCCGAAGTAGCGAGCGCGAGGTGGGTGGGCGCCGAGCGTGTTTCTTCCGACGTGTACTGGCGTGACAGCGGTTCACCCTGCACCGGGCGCGGCTGCGCGCTGGCCAGGGCGGCCCAGGCGGCGACCAACAGGACGGCAGGGAGCAGGCGGCTCAGGCGCATACCCCAATTATGGCTGAACGGAACCCCGCAAAGCGCGAACGGGTCGGGGTTTTCGTCGGACCGGCCCCCGCGTTAGGCTGAGGCAATGACCGTACTGAGCGTCAACGTCAACAAGGTGGCCGTCCTGCGCAATTCCCGCGGCGGCAGCGAGCCCAGCGTGGTGGCGGCGGCCGAGGCGGCGATCCGCGCCGGGGCGGGCGGCATCACCGTGCACCCCCGGCCGGACCAGCGCCACATCCGGCCCGGCGACGTGCGCGACCTGGCCGCGCTGGTGGCGGGGCGGGTCGAGTACAACCTCGAAGGCAATCCCTTCGCCCCGCCCCGCGAGGGTTATCCCGGCTTCCTGGCGCTGGTGGCGGAAGCCCGGCCGCAGCAGGCGACCCTGGTGCCCGACGGGGACGGCCAGCTGACCTCGGACCACGGCTTCGACCTGGCCAGGGATGCCGCGCGGCTGCGGCCGCTGGTGGCCGAGCTGAAGTCGCTCGGGGCGCGGGTGTCGCTGTTCATGGATGCCGGCGCGCCGGACATCGAGCGTGCCGCCGACTTGNNCCGCCGAGGCCTTCGCCGCCGGCGACGCTTCGGCGGCCTTGGCGCTGTGCGCCGAAACGGCGCGTCGGGCCCAGGCCGTGGGCCTGGGCGTCAATGCCGGCCACGACCTGAGCCAGGCCAACCTGGGCGATTTCCTGCGGGGCGTGCCTGGCGTTCTGGAGGTCTCCATCGGCCATGCGCTGATCGGCGAAGCCCTGTACGCGGGCCTAGACGCCACCGTGAAGGCCTACCTGCAGGTCATCCGCGCAACCGGCTGAGCCGGTCTCATTCGAGGGCGATGTTCGCGACGCCTGCCCGCTTCGCAGCCGCGAGCGCGGTGGCGGCGGACTGGTAGTCCGCTTCCGGGGCCACCTGCACCTTCAGCACGAGGCCGGGTTCGCGGGCCAACTGCTCGGCCAGGGCTTGCTGAAGGCCCGGGCCGCTGACGGACAGGCCGTCGACGCTGAACAGGTCGCCCGCCTCCACGTGGAGCAGGACGGTCGGAGGTGGTTCCCTCCGGGCGTCGCTGGACTGCGGGAGCCCGAGCCCGATGCGGTTTTCCATCAGCGGCGCGGTGACCATGAAGANNCTCCTGTCGGGGGACCTGGCTTTCGTTCTACGCCCGGGCACGCGGGGCCGGCAAGCCGGCGGTACCGGCACTGGTTGGCCGTGATTCAGCCAAAAAAAACGCCGCCCGGAGGCGGCGTTGCTGCAGGGTGCGGGAAGCGGGCGTTACTGCTGCACGCCGGGTTCCACGAAAGCGATCTTCGCCATGCCGGCGTTCTTGGTCCGGGACAGGACCTTGGCAAGCGTTTCGTACTGCGCGTCCACGTCGGTCTCGATTTCCACGGTCGGCTGGCGGGTGATATCGCCGCCGGCGCGCTCCACCTCGACCTCAAGGGCCGACTGCAGGGTGGACATCGGGATCGGGGTGTTGTTCCAGGTCACCGTGCCGCCGGCGTCGATGCGCAGGCGGATCGGCTCGGGCGGATCCTTCGGCGGCGGCGGCGGGTTGCTCGTCCGCTGCGGAAGGTCGACCTGGATCTGGTAGGACAGCGCCGGGGCGGTCACCATGAAGATGATCAGCAGCACCAGCATCACGTCCACGAGGGGCGTGACGTTGATGTCGGCCATCGGGCCGGCGCCGGAGTTAGAGGAAAAGGCCATGTTCGGTTGTCCTCAGCGCTCGGGGGTGGAGACGAAGCCCACCTTGCGGATACCCGCGCGGCGAACTTCCTGCACCACCTCGTGGATCACGCCGTACTTGGTGATGTTGTCGGAGCGGATGTCGACCTGCGGCTGCGGCGTCTGCTGCGCCAGTACGGCGAGGCGGGCGTCGAGCATGTCGCGGGTGACCGCCTCGTCGTTCCAGTAGACCTGGCCATTCGCCGTCACCGCGAGGGTGATCGGCGGCTGGGTGATCTCCGGCTTCTCTTCCAGGGTCGCCTGCGGCAGCTCGACCTTGACCTTATGCGACATCAGCGGCGCGGTGATCATGAAGATGATCAGCAGCACCANNCGTTGATGTCGGCCATCGGGCCGCCACCGGAGGAGTTGGATGAAAAGGCCATGGCCGTGACTCCTGGTTGGTCGGGTTCGACTTAGCGCTTGGCCGCGGTGTCGCCGACGCGCGAACCGGTGGCGAAGAAGTCGTGCAGGTCGTGCGCGAAGGTGTCGAACTTGGCGTAGGTGTTGCGGTTCGAGCGGTTGAAGGCGTTGTAGGCCAGCACCGCCGGGATCGCGACGAACAGACCGAAGGCGGTCATGATCAGGGCCTCGCCCACCGGGCCGGCGACGGCGTCGATGGAAGCCTGGCCGGTGGCGCCGATGCGGATCAGGGCGCCGTAGATGCCCCACACGGTACCGAGCAGGCCGACGAACGGAGCGGTCGCACCGACGGTGGCCAGCCAGGTCATGCCGTTCTCGAGCTTGGCGCTCTCGCGGGTGACGGCCTGGCGCAGGGCGCGGTCGATGAACTCCGAGCGGTTCAGGGCGTCGACCAGGCGGCTGCCTTCATGGCGCTGGTGGTGGGCAGCGGCCTGGGCGCAGTCGAGGGCGATCTTGGAGAACGGCTCGTTGGCCGGCTGCTCTTCCATGAAGCGGATGGCGTCCTGCGCGTTCGGGGTTTCCCAGAAGGTGCGGACCACGGTGTCGGCGCGCTTGGAGATGACGGTGTTCTTGATGGCGTTGACGATCGTGTACCACCACGAACCGAACGACATCACGACCAGCATAAGGAAGACGACCCAGGAAACCATGAACTCGCCCGGGGCGGCCACCATTTCCTTCCAGAGGTGGGAGAAACCCATCTGGTTCAGGGCTTCGGCGTTGTTGGCGGCGCCACCAGCGGCGGCGGCGGCAGTGAGGAGGATGTCCTGCAGCATAAGAGGTGCCTTTCTATAGGTGATTGATCGTTACGGGGGTACTGCTGGATTTAGCGCGGAGGCGTGAACTTCACGGGCACCAGGACGGCGCCGCCGACCTTCTGGCCGTTGCGCATGCCCGGGTTGAACTTCCAGCGACGCGCGGCATCCATGGCCGAACGGTCGAGGTTGCGGTTGCGGCTGGAGCGCTCGATGGCCACGTCGAGCACGTTGCCGGCGGCGTCGATGGTGACGCGCAGGACAACGGTGCCGCCGACGCCATCGCGGGCTTCCTTGGCGGGGTAACGCGGCTGGTACAGCGCACGGCCCGAGATGTCCTCGGACGGGGCGAAGTCAGCCGGCGGGGCCGGCGGCGCGGGCGGAGCCGGCGGCGGGGCCTCGATGTCGATCGGGCTCGGATCGTCGAACACGACCGGCGGCTCTTCCGGCGGCGGCGGGATCGGCGTCGGCTTCGGCTGCTCGATGATCTTCTGGACCACCTTGGGCGGCTCCGGCGGCGGCGGCGGCGGCGGGGGCGGCGGCGGCGGCTCGATGAATGAGACCGTCGTCACTTCGTCCTCGGCCTTGTTGACGTCCGGTGCGTTAACCGGGGCCAACATCAACATGAAGGCGATCGCATGGAGCGCGATCGCGAACGCGTTGCCGCCAATGCGTGCCCAGCTGATGCCCTGGGGCGGGTTGTCGTACTTGTAGTTCTTGTCCGTCATGCGGGTGGCGGCTCGAGCTCTAGTTCGGTCGGCGTCAGGTGCCGTGGCCCGCCGGGGAGCGGCGGGAACTTGTTAGCTTATACCACGGGGAACTGGTTTACCAACCGTTCAACGGGAAATCTGGGCCAGGGCTTTCTGGGCCTGGTCGCGGGTCGCCGGATCCTTGGCGGCTTCTCGGTAGGCCACCTTGGCCGCCTCGAAATTATCCATGTAGTACTCGGAGCGGGCGATGACCATCCAGGCCTCGCCGGGCTTCTTCAGGCCCTTGGACAGGGCCTGCTGGGCGGCCGCCTTGGCTTCCTGGTTGCGGTCCTCGTTGGTGAGGATCTGCGACAGGGCCAGCGCGGTCTCGCCGTCGGACGCCAGCGGGGCGGCCTTCTGGTAGGCAGCGATGGCCGCGTCCACCTGGTCGCTGAAGTACAGCGACTGGGCGAGGAAGGTGTAGGTCTTGGCATCGGCCTTCAGGATGCCCTTGTCGAGGCCCTCCTGGATGACCTTGGCGGCGTCCGCCTCCTTGCCGTCCATGTTCAGGTAGATGGCGTAGAGGATCTCGTAGTCCTTCTGCTCGGTGAGCATGCCGCGGCTGCGCGCATCGTCGAGCAGCGCGGCGGCCTTGTCGGTCATGTCGGTCTGGGCGTACAGCGACGCCAGGTTGAGCAGGGTGCGCTTGTCGTCCGGGGCCTGCTTCTGCAGCTGCTCGGCCAGGGCCACGGCCTCGGCGTCACGGCCGGTCTCGTTGTACGCGGCCATCAGCATCTGCAGCCAGTTGTTTTCCGGGGCGCCGTCGGTCTTGAGCTCGATGGCGCGCTTGATGGCGTCGATGGCGAGGTCGTACTGGCCGGCGTTGTAGTGGATGCCGCCCTTGAGGCCGTAGACGTCCGGGTCCTTGCTCTTGGTCTCGGCGATCATGCGGTCGATCAGGGCCACGGCCTCGGGGATCTTGTCCTCCTGGGCATAGACCGACGCCAGCGTGTGCATGGTAGCGAAGTGGTTGTTGTTCGGCAGCGCGTTCTCCTCGATCGCGCGCTCGAGGTAGGAAATGGCGCGGCCGTAGTCGTCGACGCCCAGCGCGGCGTTGCCGGCGATCATCAGCGCGACGCCGCGGTCGTAGGGCTTGGCGCGATCGCTGGCGAGCACTTCCTCGGCGATCTTGATGGCGCCTTCCATGTCCTCGCCCTCGTTGTAGAGGTCGAACATCTTCTGGATCTGCTTGCCAAGGCGCGGGCTGTTGTCGGCCTTCGGCGACTCACGGGTCGCGTCGGGGTAATCGATCTTGGGCTCGTCGGCTTTCTCGCGGCGCGCGGCGTCCGCCGTGCCGACCGAGAGCGAGGCCGCCAGGAACACGACCGCCGCCAGCTTCATGGAGTGCAGAACCTTCATGGAAAACTCCTTGCCGCCGCGAACGTCCGCGGCTGTTGGCCGGATAGGGTAACGGGGAATAGAGCAAGCACTCAAGCCGTGTTTTGTCCGGTTGGACCGCCGGCTTCCGTGTAGGGATCCCCTTTGCCCCGAAGGATGCCCGAGCCGGGGCGTGCTTCGCCTTAAAACCGCGTTAAGGTGAACAGGCCGTTCAGCCAGTAGTGGGAAAGTTCGCTGTCGCAAAAGCGACACGTTCGGCCGGATCCTTCGACAGCTCGCCGCGGTCGCGCAGCGCCTCGACCTTGTGAAGGCGGTGCTCGAGGCCGTTGCCATTCGCCATCTGGATGGCCAGGCCGGGACGCGCGTTGAGTTCGAGGATCAGCGGGCCGCGGTCGCGGTCGAGCACGAAGTCGACGCCCACGTAACCCAGGCCCGAGAGTTCATAACAACGCGAAGCCATCTCGAGC
>DNNT01000306.1 GCA_003497545.1 Arenimonas sp.
GTCATCGACTTCATCGACATGGATGAAGGCAAGAACAACCGCACCGTCGAAAAGGTGCTGAAGGACGCCCTCGCCAAGGACCGCGCCCGCATCCAGATGGGCCGCATCTCGCCCTTCGGCCTGATGGAGATCAGCCGCCAGCGCCGTCGCCTGGGCGTGATCGAGGGCGCGACAGAGGCCTGCCCGCACTGCCAGGGCACCGGCTACCGCGGCCGCGTCGGCATCTACGAGCTGGTGGACGTGGACGTCGAGCTGCAGAAACTGATCTCCGCCGGCGCCACCGTGCAGCAGATGCGCGAGCACGCACGCGCCAACGGCGCCCGCTTCCTGCGCGAGGATGGCCTGCTCAAGGCCTGGCAGGGCATCACCTCGGTGGAAGAGGTCATGCGCGTGACCAGCAGCTGAGGCCCGGATGCATCGTTACGACTACCGTGTGCTCAGCGCCGACGGCAGCGTGCTCTCGGGCAGCCTGCGCGCCGCCAGCGAACGCGAGGCGGCGCGCCAACTCGAGCGCCGCGGCCTCACGCCGCTTTCGCTCGAGCGCCATGCCGGCGCCGCCTCCAGCGGCAAGTCCACGGGCAAGATCCGCACGTCCGACCTGATCCTGGCGCTGCACCAGACCAGCACCATGCTGCTGGCCGGCGTCTCGATCGCCGAGGTGGTGGATTCGCAGGCCTCCTCCGCGCCGAACGCGCGCCTGGCCACGGCCTTCGCCGGCATCGCCGCCGAACTGCGCCGCGGCGAAAGTTTCCACGACGCGCTGGTGCGCGCCCGCCTGCCGCTGCCGGCCTACCTGCTGCAGCTGGCCAAGGCCGGCGAGCTCACCGGCCGGGTCGGCGAGGCGCTGGCCGACGGCGTGCGCCAGATGGAATACGAAGAATCCCTGCGCACCGAAATGCGCAACGCGCTGATCTACCCGGCCGTGCTGGTGCTGGCCGGCGTGGCGGCGGTGGTGATGATGTTCGTGTTCGTGGTGCCCAAGTTCGCCTCCCTGCTCGAAAAGGCCGACCAGCTGCCGCTGCTCGCCTGGCTCGTGCTGTCGGTGGGCACCTGGGCCAACGACTACTGGTACCTCGTGCTCGCCGCGGCGCTGGGCGTGGCCGGCGTGGCCTGGCGGGTCTGGTCCACGCCGCAGTGGCGGCTTCGCCTGCTGGAATCGCTGACCGGCCTGCCGCTGGTGGGCCCGATGCTGGTGGACGCGGAAATCGGCCGCTGGGCCAAGATGATGGGCACGCTGCTCGACAACCGCGTGCCGCTGATCCAGGCGCTGGAACTCTCGGCCGACGGCACGCCGCTGCCGCAGCAGCGCCAGCGCCTCACCCAGGTCGCGCGCAGCGTGCGCGGCGGCCAGACGCTGGCCGATTCGCTCGAGGACCAGGATGCGCTCAACGCCACCGGCTACAATCTGGTGCGCGTGGGCGAGCGCTCGGGCGAACTGCCGGCCATGCTGCAGTCGCTGGCGCGCCTGTACGACGAGGCCGGCCGCACCCGGATGAAGCGCCTGCTCATCCTGATCGAACCGGTTGCCATCCTTTTGATCGGCGGCGTCATCGGCACCATCATCCTCGGCGTGATCCTGGCCATCACCAGCGCCAACGACCTGGCCGTCTGACCCCCACCTGGCGAGAGCAGAAGAACATGAAGTCGCGAATGCAAGGTTTCACCCTGCTGGAGATGATCGTGGTGCTGGTCATCATCGGCCTGATCATGGGCCTGGTCGGCCCGCGCCTGTTCTCGCAGGCCGACAAGGCCAAGGTGCAGACGGCGGAAACGCAGGTGCGCATGCTCAAGGGCGCGCTCGAGACGATGCGCCTGGACATCGGCCGCTTCCCCACCGCCGAGGAAGGCCTGCAGGCCCTGGTCACCCGCCCGGCCGACGCCCGCGCCGCCGGGCGCTGGGAAGGCCCCTACCTCGACGACGGCCTGCCCGCCGATCCCTGGGACAACGCCTACCGCTACGAGCCGGTGCCGAGCGAAACGCAGCCGATCACGCTCTATTCGCTGGGCGCCGACGGCAAGCCGGGCGGCGAGTCCTACGATGCGGACGTCGGCTACCTGCCGAAGCGTTGACCGCATGCCCCGGCCGGCGCCCGGCTACACCCTGCTGGAACTGGTGGTCGTGCTGGCGGTGCTGGGCGCGGTGACCGCGCTGGTGGCGCCCGCGGCCATCCGCGGCATCGACCGCTGGCAGGCGCGGCTGGCGATGGACGACGTGGAGCAGCAGTTCGCGCGGCTGCCGGTGCTGGCCCGCGACCTGGGCATTTCCGCTGAACTTTCCGATGACGCGCCCTGGCCCGCGCGGCTGCCGCCGGTCTCCGTCGAAGGCGTCGAGCTGCGCTTCCTGTCGCCGCTGCGGCTGCACAGCAACGGCGTCTGCGACGGTGGCCGCATCCGCGTGCTGCGCGGCGAGGCGCGTTTCGACGCCGACGTGCTGCCGCCGTTCTGCCGGCTGGAATGGAGCGCGCCGTGACGGCCCGCGCCCGCGGTTTCACCCTGCTCGAGGCGATCGTCGCGCTGGTGATCTTCAGCATCGGCGCGCTGGCGCTGTACCAGTGGCAGGCCACCAACCTGCGCACGCTGGCGCGCATGGAAGACCGCGCGGCGCAGCTGGCGCTGTCGCGCGACGCGCTCGAGGTGGTGCGCAAGCTCAACCCCATGCTCGAGCCGCGCGGCGAGCGCGCGCTGGGCGACCGCACCGTGGCCTGGCGCGCGACTGAAATAGATGGCCCGCGCACCGGCCGCACGCCGGCGGGTTACCCCAGCCTGTTCGACCTGGCCTTGTACGACGTCGAGGTCAGCGTGCTCGAGGACGGCGAGGAGCTCACCCGTTTCACCGTGCGGCAGGCGGGCTTCCGCCAGGTCCGGCAGGCGACCGACTGATGCGCACCCCGACGCCCCGCCGCGCCGCACGCGGCTTCACGCTGATGGAAATGCTGGTGGTGCTGATGCTGCTGGCGCTCACGGTCGGGCTGGTGTTCGACGCGCTCGGCATGTTCCGCATCAGCAACGAACGCATCCAGGCGCGCACCGCGCAGCAGCGCGCCGGCACGCTGGTGGAATCGTGGCTGGCCGACAGCATCGCCGGACTGCGGCCGGGCCGCGACCCCGAGCCGGTTTTCGCCGGCCGCGACGATGGTTTCATCGGGTTGAGCCTGCAGCCGGTGCGCGGCGGCGCAGGGGCGCCGGCGCCGGTGGCCTGGTCGCTCGAATCCGACGCCGACGGCGCCTGGCTTGCCTACCGCCAGGGCGAGGCCTGGTCGGCGCGTTTCCCGGCGCCGGAGGCGGCAGTGGGTTTCGCCTACCTCGACCGCGACGGCCGTTGGCATGAGGTCTGGCCGCCGCGGCTGGGCGTGCAGCGCCCCCTGCCCGAGGCGGTGGCGCTGGCCTTCGACGACGGCCGCCGGCAATGGTTGCGCCCGGTCGCCGTGCTCGGGCCGAGCGAGGCCTTCGAGATCCCGTTCGAACTGGAGCGCGACTGATGGCTGGCGCCTTCGCGTCCCGCGGCGGGCAACGCGGCTTCATCCTGGTGGCCACGCTGGCCGCCCTGGTGGTGCTGGCGTTGCTGGCCAGCGCCATCGCGCTCAGCGTCGAGCGTGCGCGCGACGACCAGGCGGCGGCCGACCAGGCCTTCCAGGATGCGCTCGACGCCGAGTCCACCCGCGCCACGGTGCTCTACCTCGCGGCCACGCAGCGCTATACCTTCGGTGGCCTGACCGTGGACGACGCGGTGGTGCTCTCCGACGACGAGCGCAGCGCGCTGGCGGAAGGCGAGGACATCGTGTCCTACGCCCCCACCGGCACCGAGATCGCCATGGACGGCACGCCGCACCAGGGCCTGGGCCGGGTGTGGTTTTCGCTGCAGGACGACCGCGGCCGGCTGAGCATCAACTTCGTGCCGCGGCGGCTGCTGTCGCGCTGGCTCGAGGCGCAGGGCGCCGCGCCGGGCACGCATGGCGACCTGTTCGCGCGCCTGCTCGATTACCAGGACGCCGACGACCTGGTGCGGCTCAACGGCGGCGAGAGTGCCGAGTACCTCAAGCTCGGCCAGCCGCCGCCGCCCAACCGCACCTTGCTCACGCCGCTGGAGCTGCGCCGGGTGCTTGGCTGGAACCAGGCGCTGGCATCGCTGTCGGACGCGGAGCTCGTGCAGAACTTCGCGATCTCGCGCGCGGCGCTGGTCAACGTCAACACCGCCCCGCGCGAAGTCCTGGCCACCATTCCCGGCTGGGACGCGGCCGTCGCCGAACGCGTGCATGCCATGCGGCGCCAGCGCGGACCCTACGCGAGCACGCTCGACGTGCTCGCGGTCGCCGGCGTGCCGCCGCTCGACCCCGATGGCCTGATCCTGTTCCCGGGCGAGACCGCCAGCCTTTCCACGTGGGCACCGGGTGGCGGGCGGATCCAGCTCGAGCAATGGCAGCTCACCCCCATGGAAGACGGTGGACGCCCCTGGCGTACACTGTACAAACTGTCTCTGGCGCAACCCGAAGACCCCGATGAGCTCACTGCTCGACGCCCTCGCGCGAAAGTTTTCACCGACGCAACGACTCCGGACCCTTGAAGGGGCCGAGCTGCTGCACGCGGGTTCGGCGAGCCAGGAATGGATCGTCGCGCGCTCGCTGTGCGCTTACACCACCTTCGACTGCAGCCAGGTGCCGGCGAAGCGCCGTGCCGGTTTCCTCGACATCGCGGTGCGCCGCTGGGCGCCGTTCGCCGACCCCGATTACCACGTGGCGTGGTCGGGCGGCACGGCGATGGTGTGGGCCTGGTCGCGCGCCTGCCTGGCCGACCCGGCCACGCCGGGCCAGGTGCCGGCCGAAGGCGACCGCGGCCTGCCCGAGTCCATGTTCCTGGGCGCGCCGCAGGCCGGCGGCGAGTCGCTGCAGGCCTGCGTCGAAGGCGTGGAGGGGCGCGTCTGGCGCGACCACGTGCTGGTGGCTTCGCATTGGTGGCCACAGGCCCCGGATCGCGCGCAATGGAACTGGTTCCTGCGGGGTGCCGGTGCCGGCGTGGTGGACGCGCCGCCGCCGGTGCAGGAATTGCCCCGCCAGGCCGCGCCCTGGGCCTCGCCCGGGCGGCGCAGCTTCGAGGACGTCGGCCGCCACCTGCAGCGGCCCGCGCTGCTGGCCGCGGCGCTGGCCGGCGTGTTCGTGTTCGCCTGGCAGCTGGGCGGTTTCCTGCCGCTGGCCTGGCGCCACTTCGCCATCCAGTCCGAAATCGCCGCGCTCGAGCCCGGGCTCCAGCCGATCCTGCAGGCGCGCGAATCGGCCGACCGCGACGCCGCCCGCATCGCCGAATTGCTGGCACTGCGTCCCGCCGCGTCGCAGTCGCGGCTGATGGCCGAGGTCGGCGCGCTGCTGCCGGCGCGCGGCGTCAATGTCACGCAGTGGAAGTACGATGATCGCCAGGGCCTGGAAGTGATGGTGCGCGCCAACCCCACCGACCCGCAGCCGCTGGTGCAGGCGCTGGAGGAATCGGCCTGGTTCGGCGAGGCCAGCGCCGAGCCCGGCGACGGCGCCGACCGCATCCGGCTGCGCGCCCGCGTCGAAGCCCCGTCCGCGGAGCTGGCGCCGTGAGTTCCCTGTCGGAGTCGCTGGCCGGCGCAAGGGCCGAATGGAACGCGAACCCGCGCCTGCGCATCGGCGCGGCGCTGATCGCCGTCATCATTGCCGTCTACCTGCTGCTGGTGCTCTCGGACGCGCGCGAAGCCCTGCGCCGCGACGTCGCCCGCGAGGCCGAACGCCTGGCGAAGATCGAGGCCCTGGCGGGCCAGGACGCCTGGATCGAACGCGCCGACGAGGCCGCCCGCCTGCGCGAGGCGCTCGAATCCCAGCTGCCGCCGGCGCGTACGCCCGGCCTGGCCCAGGCGGCGATGCAGGGCACCCTGCGCGAAGTGCTGCAGCCCTACGGCGATGCCGTGACGCTGGAAGTGGCGGCGGCCACCGAGCTGCCGTCGAACCCGGGCATCGTCCGCGTTTCCGCCACGCTGGGTGCACGCGATTTCGGCATGGACCGCAGCCTGGCCCTCGTCCAGGCGATCGAGGGTTCGCCGCAGTTGCTGGCCATCACCGGCGCGTCCATCGAATCCCGCACCGCCACCGACCTCTCGCTGACGGTCAATGGCTATTTCCGACTCGAGCCGGAGGCCGCGGATGTTCCCTGACCTGCCGCGCTCCCGCCTGTTCGCCCTGTTCGGCGCGGCCGCCCTGCTTGGTTTGCTGGCCGGTGCGCTGCTGTCCGGCGGCGAGGCACCGCCCGCCACCTCGGGCGAGGCGCCCTGGCAGCTGCCGGGCGAAGACGTGCTGGCGCGACTGGACGCCGCCGACGCGCAGGCGCTCAGGCGCCAGGCGCCCTGGCGCCAGGNNTTCCCGCACGGCCCGCCAGCAGGCCCGGCGCGTTGCCTGGCGGCTGGCTGGCGTGGTGTCCGACGGCGGCGGCACGGCGCTGGTGGTGTCGGGCAAGGAACTCAGCCGCGTCCAGCCCGGACAGGACCTTCCCGACGGCGCCCGCCTGCTCGAGGTGCGCAGCGATCGCATCGTGATCAGCGACCAGGGCTGCCGCCGGACCTTGATGCTTTTCGCCGACCCGAAGGCCGCACCCGCGCCGGAATGCGATACTTCGGGCGAAAACGCCGACTGACGGCCAGGAATGCCCTTGATGTCCCCCATCCGCTCCCGTTCCCTTGTCCTGTTCGTTGCCCTGCTCGCCGGCTGCGCCACCACCCCGCGGGTGGAAGTGCCGCAGCCGCTTCAGGTCGTCAACCCCGCGCCCGAGCCGGTGCCCGCCGACGCCGCGGCGGCGACCGCCGATGCCGGCCAGCGCGGCTTGCGCCAGGTGGCCACGCCGGTGCCGCCGGGTGCCCGGGTCGGCCAGGCCGGCGGCAATGTCGCCGACGCCGAGCCCCCGCTCGAGGGCGAGGACATCGGCGCCTCGCTGGAAGGTTTGCCGCTGCCCTCGTTCATCAACGAGGCCTTCGGCAACCTGCTCAAGCTCAACTACCAGGTCGACCCGTCGCTGGCGAACCGCAACGACCTGGTCACGCTGCGCCTGCCTTCGCCGCAGACGCCCCAGGCCTTCTACCGGCTGGCGGTGCAGGTGCTGCGCGCCTACGGCGTGGGCGTGAGCTGGGACGGCAACCTGCTCACCGTCGCCCCGGCGGCGCAACTCGACGCCAGCGTGCCGCCGCTGTTCATCAGCGGCCGCGCCCTGCCCGACGTGCCGGTGTCGCACCGCCCGGTGTTCCAGCTGGTCGAGCTGCAGGCCGTGCGCCCGGCCGACGTGTCGAACTGGCTGCGCGTGGCGTTCCCGCGCCAGGAAGACCTGAGCATCCAGGAAGACCTCAACCGCACGGCGATCATGCTCTACGGCAAGCCCGACATCGTGCGCCAGGCCGGCGCCGCGATCCGCGTGCTCGACCAGCCGTTCATGCGCGGCCGCTTCAGCACCCGCCTCGAGCCCGCCTTCGTCAGCGCCGAAGAGCTGGCGCGCCGCCTGGTCGAGGCGCTGAACGCGCAGGGTTACGCGGCCGCCACCCAGATGGGCCCGACCGTGGGCACCCTGGTGATGCCGGTGGCCAGCGCGAACGTGGTGCTGGTGTTCGCGCCCAGCAACGAAACCCTGGGGCACGTGGTGGCCTGGGCGCGCACCATCGACACGCCCAACACCTCGGTGGGCGGCGATAGCCTGCACTACTACCAGGTGCGCAACACCCGCGCGGCCGACATCGTTCGCACGCTGCGCAGCTTCTCGGGCACCAGTGGGGGAAGCCGGAATGCCAACCGCGCGGCACGCACCAATGCCGGTGCCACCGGCGCCGCCGCCGAAGCGGCGGACGAGGGCGCCGGCAGCGACAGCTCGACGTCGGTCGCCAATGGCCGCCTGGCCGTGGACGAGCCGCGCAACGCGATCATCTTCCAGGGCGGCGCCGCCGACTGGCAGCGCCTGCTGTCGCTGGTCGAGAAGATGGACCGCGCCGCGCGCCAGGTGATGGTCGAGGTGACCATCGCCGAAGTGTCGCTCGACGACGGCGAGAACTTCGGCGTCAGCTGGTTCGCCAAGGGCGGCATCGGCCGTTTCGGCGGCCAGCTCAACTTCGGCACCCTGCCGGGCAGCGGCACCGGCGACGACGAAGGCAGCACCGGCGGCGGTGGCCTGACCTACCTGCTCGACGTGGCCGGCGAAAACCGCATGGCGCTCAACGCCTTCGCCGACGACCAGCGCGTGAGCATCCTCTCGACGCCGCGCCTGCTGGTGAAGAGCGGCGAGCAGGCCAGCATCGACGTCGGCACCGAGGTGCCCACGCTCACCACGCAGACCACCTCCACCCAGCAGACCGGCGGCGACACCGCGCTGCTGCAGGGCATCCAGTACCGCAAGACCGGTATCCTGCTCAACATCAAGCCGACCGTTTATTCCGACGACCGCATCGACCTGGAAGTCAGCCAGGAAGTCAGCGAGGCGCTGCCGATCAGCGACGGCTCCGCCGTGTCCTCGCCGTCCATCTTCAACCGCAAGGTCGAGACCAGCCTGAGCCTGCGCGACGGCGGCTCGGTGCTGCTGGGCGGCCTGATGTCGCAGCGCCAGACCGACGGTCGCAGCGGCGTGCCCATGCTCAAGGACGTGCCGCTGCTGGGCGGGCTGTTCCGCAGCCAGAGCAAGAGCAGCAACAAGACCGAGCTCGTGCTGATCATCCGGCCGTACATCATCGAGACGGATGACGACGCCCAGGCCGTTTCCAACGCCATCACCGGCCAGCTCGAATTCATCGACGTGCCGGCGCGGGACGAGCAGCCCTAGGCGGGCGGCGGGGCAGCGGCCCCGCCTTCGATCCCCAGGTAGGCGCGGAACATGCGCGCCTGTTCGGCGACGAAACGCGGGAGCCCGAGTTCCGGCGGGATGCGTTCGAGCACGATCGCCGACTGCAGTGTCTGCAGCGTGGTGAACAGCCCCAGCGAAATCGCCAGCCGTGGCTCCGGGTGCCGGATCTCGCCGGCGCGCTCCAACAGCCAGGCATGCATGGTGGCCATCAGCTCCGCGCTGCGTTCGGCCTGGCCGTGCTGGTCGGGCGACTGCCAGTAACCCACCACCAGCGCCCGGATCAGCCGCTGCCGCGCCATCTGGCTGTCCGCGAACGCCGCCAGCAGGCCATCGATGCGCTCGCCCAGGCCGGCGTGGGTCCAGCGCGGCTGCGCCAGCATCTCGCGCAGGTGCTGGAACTGCTGCTCGTGCACGCGCTCGAGCACCAGCGGCAGCAGCGAATCCTTGCCGCGGAAGCGCTTGTAGATGGCGCCCACCGACACATGCGCGCGTTCGGCCACCTGCTCGATGGTCAGCGCCTCGGCGTCGCCCGCGGCCAGCAGCGCCTCGGTGGCGGCCAGGATGCGGTCGCGCGTGGCGGCGCTGCGCGGCTGGCGCGTGGGGCGGTCCGGCGAAGGTCGGGCACGAGGGGCCAAGCGTGGCTCCGGCGGGCGGGGTCGCGAAAAGTATAGGGCGGTTCGCTTTTGCTTCCCGCAGGCTGCTTGCGTGCCCCCAACCCGCGAGTCCGCCATGGTCCGCCAACTGCTGGTCGTTGCCTTCGTTTTCCTTGCTGCGTATTTCGGCCTGCCCGCACTGGGCCTGGCGATGGCCGGGCCGGTGGCCGTGGTGCTGGCCGGCGTTGCGGCGGTGGCGCTGCTGCGCCGCGGCGGTGAATCCTGGCCGGCGCTGGGCCTGGCGCGGCCCTCGCGACCGCTGCGCCTGCTGGCGGCTTCGCTGGGTATCGCGGTGCTGGGTTACGCGGCGGCCATCGTCGCCACGGTGGTGGCCACGCAGGTCCTGGGCTGGCCGCCGATGCAGTCCGGCAGGCTCGGTTCGGTGCAGGGCAGCCTGCCGGCGCTGCTGGGTTTGCTGGCCATCGCCTGGACTACCGCCGCGTTGGGCGAAGAGCTGCTGTTCCGCGGTTTCCTGCAGGGCCGGCTGCAGGCGCTGCTGGGTCCGCGGCGCGGTGCCGGCCTGCTGGCCGCGGCCGCGCAGGGCCTGGTGTTCGGCCTCGCCCACGCCTACCAGGGCGCCACCGGCATCCTGGTCACCGGCAGCCTGGGCCTGGTGTTCGGCCTGCTCTACCTGCGCACGAAATCGCTCTGGCCCCTGGTCATCGCCCACGGCCTGATCGACACGCTGAGCCTGCTGGCGCTTTACGCGGGCCGCCTGNNCGCCTGCCGGCGCAGTAAGCGGCGAGCCACGGGCGCGGATTTGGCCGATACTCCCGGCCATGTCCAGCCCGCACGCCATCCCGCTGCCGGTCGCGGTCGCGCCCGAGCAATCGCCCATCGCCGCCGACCGCGTGCTTTCGGGCGAGCCGGTGCAAAGCACCTGGCTCGAATTCGCCGACGAGGCCAGCGGTTTCTACGTGGGCCGCTGGCGCTGCACGCCGGGCAAGTGGCGCATCGCCTACACCGAGCAGGAATACTGCCTGCTGCTTTCGGGCAGCAGCGTGCTCACCGCCGAGGACGGCACCGCGCTCACCGTGCGCGCCGGCGACGCTTTCGTCATCCCGGCCGGTTTTAGAGGCACCTGGGAAGTGGTGGAGACCACCACCAAGCGCTTCGTCATCCACGAGCCGGCCGGCGGGGGCTGAGCCGGCCGAAGGGCGCCGTCCCGGCGGGGCTTGCCCGGGCCATCACGGCTGTGCATACTGTGCATATAACAGCAGCACAGTTGCTCCGTGCCCATGGAACTGTTCCTCTCGGCCAGCGACCCGCGGCCGATGTACCAGCAGATCGTCGACCAGGTCACCGCCAAGGTGATGGCCGGCGACTGGGCGCCCGGGCAATCGCTGCCATCGATCCGTGAGCTGGCCGCCGCCAGCCGGGTCAGCGTCATCACGGTGCGCCGCGCCTACGAGGACCTCGAACGCGCCGGCGTCATCGCCACCCGCCAGGGCAAGGGCTCGGTGGTCGCCGAACGCAGCGACCTGCCCACGGCGCTGATGCACGAGGAACTGCGGCGCCAGCTCGAGGCGCTGCTCGCCATCGCCGCCCGGCTCGGGCTGACCCGCGCCGAACTGCAGCGGCTGCTCGACCAGGCCGACGACCCCTCGGCCGACCCCGGAACCCCGAAAGGACCCACGCCATGACCCCCGCCTTTTCCCTGGCCGGCATCAGCAAGCGCTACCCGGACTTTTCGCTCCGGGACGTGTCGCTCACCCTTCCCGAAGGCCAGGTCATGGGCCTGGTCGGCGTGAACGGCGCCGG
>DNNT01000316.1 GCA_003497545.1 Arenimonas sp.
CCCCCCGCAAATTGGGGGTTTAGGGCCGCTACGACGGTGGCCTGGACGGGACAATGAATCGTCCTTGCCAAGGAGGCCCCATGAAGACTCTCTTCCCCCTTGTCGCCTGCGTGCTGGCCGCCAGCGTCCTCTACTTCGGGTTCCCGGAGCTGCGTGTGGATCGCGACGCGACGGCCTGCCACGGCGCCGGCATGCTCAAGACCGCAGGGCGACCCCAGTGAGCGAGCACGACGCCAACGCGGTGCTCGCTGACCTGCTCGATGCCACCGAGCCGGGCTCGATGACCTTCCAGTGGACGATCTCCTCGCTCACGCGCGGACAACTGCGTGCCGTCCTGGAGCTGGCGGTGGTTGGGCAGGCTACCCTCGCCGGTGAATCCCCGCGCCTGGTCCCCGCGGAGCTGGCGGCGCTGTGCCGTCAGGTCCGCGAGGCCGAACGCGGCACGCCGCCGGCCCCCGGGACTGCGCTGTTTCGCTACGTCCAGGCCCAGGACCGGGAGCCCCCGGTGCAGCGCCTGGCGGCGGCCTGCAGGAAGGTCCAGGCGTCCGCGGGGGACTTTCTCGCCAGCGCCGGCGGCGCCCAGGTCTGTTCGTGCCGGGCGGTCGCATGAGCGTCCTCCTGGGCAACAAGACCACCCAGCGGCGCCAGCAACTGCGCGGTGTCCGCCGTGCCGCCGCGGCCGTGACCCAGCACTACCGCATCGGCGAGCGCTACTACACGGTCAAGGAGCTGGCGGAGCTGTTCAAGCTGACCCCGGACACCATGTATCGGCGCATCCGCCGTGTGATGGCGCGGGGCCAGGCCCTCACCTTGGACGCGCTGGCGGCGGCCGGGGGCGCGGTGTGATTCGGCTGGCCTCGGTCAACATCCAGGCCGGCGCCCGAACCGATGCCTGGCACCACTACCTGTCCCGTCTGCATCACCAGTTCCGCTTCGCCGATCGAAGCCGCACCCTCGACGAAATCGCCGCCGCGCTGCAGCCCTTCGACCTCGTGGCAATTCAGGAGTCGGACGAGGGCAGCGCCCGCACCGGCGGTCGCCACCTGACCCACGAACTCGCCCTGCGGGCCGGCTTCAGCTTCTGGGAGCACGGCACCAATCGACGCCTCCCGCATGCCACGACCGGCAACGCGGTGCTCAGTCGCCATCCCATTGAGCGCGCCCGCGTCCTGGGCCTTCCGGCCAGCCGCGGCCGCGGTGCCCTGGTGGTGGAGCTGCGCACGCCCGTCGGCCCGCTGACCGTGGTGAGCGTCCATCTCTCCCTTCGAGCCACGGCCCGGGCCCAGCAGGGCAGGGCGCTGGCCGAGGGATTCGCCGGTCGTGCACGGACACTCGTGGCCGGCGACTTCAATGCCGACACCCTGGCTCCCGAGCTGGCGCCCCTGGCGGGTCACTTCGTCCGCGCACCGGGCCCTGCCTTCACCTACCCGCGCTGGTCGCCACGCCGCCGGATCGACCACGTCCTGCACTCGCCGGATCTGCGCCTGGAGAGCGAGCCACTGGGGCGCCCGTTCCCCGGTGATCACGCGCCGCTGGCCGTTCGCATTCTCACCCCGGAGTCGCCCGATGTCCGATGACGACACTTCACCCTGGAATCCCGACGAGGACTACAAACTTGCCGTCGCGTATCAGGCGGGCGGTATCGAGCTCGCGGTTCCGCGTTTCCGAGGCCAACGATCGCCTGCCGAGATCCAAGAACGCATCAAGCAGCTGGACCTCGAGCGCAGCCGGCCCTGGGACAATCAGGACCTCGTGGGACTCATGCGCTTGCCGAACGACCCCGACGCCATCGAGCTCTACGCGGTGGACCGAGGCAGAAGCCTGCGAGCGGTCAAGGAACGATTCAAGCGGCTTCACAGCGCCCATGTCGCGCCCAAGACCACCAATCCCCGTGGCAAATTACCCCCCGCGGAGGCGGCGGCCCTCGAACTGATCCGCATGGGCCATCCGACGACGGGCCTCGACGATGAGGGGCCTCCCTTCACCGAGAAGGAAGACNNGGCGGTGCTCTACTTCGAGGGACAACGATCCCCCGCCCAGGTCGTCCTGCGCGCCATCGAGCTCAATCTGCAGCGTGGCCGGGCGTGGGATGTCAAGGACAAGCTGGACCTGCTCGAAACCGAAGGGAATCGCGACGCGATGAAGCAGCTCGCGCGAACCCAAGGGCGCACGCTCAAGGCGCTCGTGGCCCGCTACAACCTCATGCACAAGGTGAAGAAGCCATGTCGAGTAGTCGGGGGTCGGGGGAAGTATGACCGCTGGACCCCGGACGATAACGACTGGCTTCGTCGCCACTACCGCAGTTCCACGGCGGAACAGCTGCTGGCGCGCTTCACGAACCGAACCCTATCGGCAATCCGAATTCACGCCTCCGAGTTGGGGCTGACCCTCTCGCGCAGCAAGGCCGGCCGCCTGGCCCGCGAGCGCGCCGCCCTGGGCTCGGCTGGCCCNNCCGATCCGAACGCGACGGCCGCCGCCACTGCCCCCGCCCGCAGCCGGCGCTGGCCATGGATCCTGGCGCTGGCCCTCGCCGGCTTCGCGCTCTTCGCCTACACCCAGCTCACCATCTTCGTCATCCAGCCGATCGGCGCGGTGCCCGAAGGACGCACCATCGTCATCTGGCGACTGGGAAACCTCCGCTTCATCGACAGCGCCGATGCGGTGTGCCAACGGGAAACCGGTCGCGTCAACCTCCTCTGCCGCGGCGCCATCATGGCTGGCGTGGCCAAGAATGCC
>DNNT01000109.1:0-1785 GCA_003497545.1 Arenimonas sp.
AAGGACATCATCGCCATCCTGGGCATGGACGAGCTGTCGGAAGAGGACAAGCAGGTCGTGGCGCGCGCCCGAAAGGCGGAGCGCTTCTTCTCGCAGCCCTTCCACGTGGCCGAAGTGTTCACCGGTTCGCCGGGCAAGTACGTCACGCTCAAGGAAACCATCCGTGGCTTCCGCATGATCGTCGACGGCGAGTGCGACCACCTGCCGGAGCAGGCGTTCTACATGGTCGGCGGCATCGACGAGGCCTTCGAGAAGGCCAAGAAGATGGGCGTCGCGGCTTAATCCGCGCAACCCCTAGGAAACCGACATGGCATCCACCATCCGTTGCGACATCGTCAGCGCCGAGGAAGAGATCTTCCGCGGCGACGTCCAGATGGTCGTCGCCACCGGCGAGCTGGGCGAGCTCGGCATCGCGCCGAAGCACGCCCCGCTGATCACCCGGCTCAAGCCGGGCCAGGTGCGCGTCATCCTCGCCAATGGCGAAGAGCAGTTCTTCTACGTCTCCGGCGGCATCCTCGAGGTGCAGCCGCAGGTGGTGACCGTGCTGACCGACACCGCGATCCGCGCCGCCGACCTCGACGAGGCCAAGGCCAAGGAAGCCAAGGCCGAAGCCGAGCGCATCCTGGCCAACCGCGGCGAAGCGATGGAAATCGCCGAGGCGCAGGCCAAGCTGGCCGAGGCCCTGGCCCAGCTGCAGGCCCTCGAGCGCCTGCGCAAGAACCTCAAGCACTGACCCGCGGCGCAAGCCGAAGGCCACGACAACGCCGGCCCCGTGCCGGCGTTTTCGTTTCCGGGAACTCGTCCGGCTGGCGGCGCGCCGCGCCCGCGCCGATACTAGGCCGACGGAGGAACCCATGAGCCAGGCCCTGCACGTGATCATCCTCGCCGCCGGCGAGGGCAAGCGCATGAAGTCGCGCACCCCGAAGGTGTTGCAGCGCATCGCCGGGCGGCCCATGCTGGCGCACGTCATCGACGCCGCGCGTGCGCTCGGCGCGGCCGGCATCCACGTAGTCTATGGCCACGGTGGCGACCAGGTGCGCGCCGCCTTCGCCGACCAGGCCGACCTGCGTTGGGCCGAACAGGCCGAGCAGCTGGGCACCGGCCACGCCGTGCAGCAGGCCATGCCGGGCGTGCCCGAGGCCGCGCGCGTGCTGGTGCTCTACGCCGACGTGCCGCTGATCACCGTGGCCACGCTGCGCCGCCTGCTCGAAGCCGCCACCGATCGCGCCGCCGTGCTCACCGAAAGCCTGGCCGACCCGACCGGTTACGGCCGCGTCCTGCTCGACGGCAATGGCCACGTGCAGGCCATCGTCGAACACAAGGACGCCGACGAGGCCCAGCGCGCGGTGCGCCTGGTCAACACCGGCGTGGTGGCCGCGCCTGCGTCCGACCTGCGCCGCTGGCTGGGCCAGCTGCGCAACGACAATGCCCAGGGCGAGTACTACCTCACCGACATCTTCGCCATGGCGCGCCGTGACGGCCGTGCCGCCGCGCACACACCTTGCGACGTGGCCGGCGAGGCCGAGGGCGCCAACGACCCGCTGCAGCTGGCTCGCCTCGAGCGCGCCTTCCAGCGGCGCGCGGCGGAAACGCTGATGCGCGCCGGCGTGCGTTTCGCCGACCCGTCGCGCTATGACCAGCGCGGCAGCGTCGAAGTCGGCATGGACGTGGAGATCGACGCCAACGTGGTGCTCGAAGGTCGTGTGGTGCTGGGCGACGGTGTGCGCATCGGCCCCTTCTGCCGACTTCGCGACGTGGTGCTGGGCGCCGGCACCGTGGTGGCCG
>DNNT01000109.1:1800-6113 GCA_003497545.1 Arenimonas sp.
GCCGGCACCATCACCTGCAACTACGACGGCGTGAACAAGTCCACCACCACGATCGGCGACGGCGCTTTCATCGGCTCGAATTCGTCGCTGGTGGCGCCAGTGGAGATCGGCGCGGAGGCCACCATCGGCGCCGGCAGCGTCATCAGCAAACCCGCGCCGGCAGGCAAGCTCACCGTCGCCCGTGGTCGCCAGGTCACCGTCGATGGCTGGCAGCGCCCCAAGAAGCGCTGAGCGCCGGCGCCTGGTTTTCTGTAGGAGCGGCTTCAGCCGCGAAGCTCTTCGCGAAAGGCTTCGCGGTTGAAGCCGCTCCTACAGAAGCTCAGGGTCAGGGCAGGGCGGATTCGGAAACAGGCAGCACCATGGCCACCGACAGCCCACCGCCTTCGCGGTTGTTGAGGCTGATGCGGCCGCCGTGCGCCTCGGCGATTTCACGCGCTAGCGCCAGGCCCAGGCCCGTGCCGCTGCGCTTGGTCGAGTAGAAGGGCACCAGGGCGTTGGCCAGCACCGCCTCGCTCATGCCGGTGCCGCGGTCCATCACCTCGATGCGCAGCAGGCCGGGCGTGCGTCGCACCCGCAGCGCCACCTGTTCCGGCGCCGAGCCCGACTCGTGCGCGTTCTTGAGCAGGTTCAGCAGCGCCTGCTCCATCTGCGGCACGTCCACGCGCACGCGTTCCTCGGGCAGCGGGCCGTCCACCGTGAAATCGATCTGGCTGCGCAGCCGGTCCACCAGCAGCGACCAGGCCGTCGCCTCTAGCCGCGGCGAAGGCAGCTTCGCGAAACGCGCATAACCGCGGATGAAACCTTCGAGGTGGCGCGCGCGTTCCTCGATCATTCCGAAGATGGATTCGAGCCTTTCGTGCTGGCCGCGCCGCACCAGCTCGGCGCCCGAGTGCGCCAGCGACGCGACCGGCGCCAGCGAGTTGTTGAGCTCGTGGCTGATGACGCGGATCACCTTCTTCCAGGTCTGCACCTCCTGGCGGCGCAGCTCGGTGGTGAGCTGGCGCAGCAGCACGAGTTCGTGCGGCCGGCCATTGAGCCGGAAGCCGCGGCGGGCGAGGTGGTAGACCTCCTCCTCGTCGCCTTCGCCCACCGAAAACAGGCCGTCGCCGCCGCGGTCCAGGGCGTCCTGCAGGGCCGGCGAGGCGGCACGAACGAGCGCGTCCATCGCCAGGCCTTCGATCTTGCGGCCGTCGTTGAGCAGGCGCCGCGCGGCCAGGTTCGCATAGACCACGTGCCCGCCCTCGGCCACCAGCAGCATGGCCACCGGGGTGTTCTGCACCATGGTGTCGAGCAGCAGTTCGCGCTGCACCAGGCTCAGGCGCTGCTCGCGCAGCACGCCGCCGAGCTCGTTGTGGGCGGCCACCAGGTCGCCGAGTTCGTCGCGGTGGCGCCAGCGCAGGCCGAAGCTGAAGTCGCCGTCGCGATAGCTCAGCGCGGTTCCTGCCAGCGCACGGAACAGGGACAGCGCCGGCCGCACCAGGCGGCGCATCAGCCACATCGACAGCAGCAGCGCCACCAGCACGGCGATGCAGCCGGCGAGCAGGCGATTGCCGAGCCATTCCGAAAGCATCAGGGCCAGCGCCACCGCCACCATCGCGACGCCCGCACTGGCCAGTGCGAGCGTGCCGGCGATCGAGCGGCGCCCGGGCATCGGCCTCAGGTCCGGGCGATGCCCAGCCGTTCCATGCGCCGGTACAGCGCCTGGCGACTGAGGCCGAGGTCGGCCGCCGCCTGCGCCACGATGCCGCCGGCCCGTGCGAGCGCCTGTTCGATGCTGGCGCGGTCGAGTTCGGGGTCGGCGTTGGCGGCGGCGGGCACCGGCGTCACCGGCAGGCCCAGGTCGCCGGCGCCGATCTCGGGGCCGGGGCTGAGCAGGCAGGCGCGCTGCATCACGTTCTTGAGTTCGCGCACGTGGCCGGGCCAGGTGTGGCGCAGCAGCGCGTGCACGGCGCCGTCGGAAAGCTTCTTGCCCGGCTGCAGGAAGGCGTTGGCCAGCGGCAGGATGTCGCGCGGTCGCTCCACCAGCGGCGGGACGCGGATTTCGATCACGTTGAGGCGGTAGTACAGATCTTCGCGGAACCGGCCCTCGCGGATCATCGCAGGCAGGTCGGCGTTGGTGGCGCTGATCACACGCACCTTGACCTGCTTCTCGCGGTTCGAGCCCAGGCGCGAGAAGCGACCGGTCTCGAGCACGCGCAGCAGCTTCATCTGGCCCTCCGGCGGCAGGTTGCCGATTTCGTCCAGGAACAGCGTGCCGCCGTCGGCGGCCTCGAACTTGCCTTCGCGCGCCTTGCCCGCGCCGGTATAGGCGCCGGCTTCGGTGCCGAAGAGCTCCGCCTCGATCAGCTCCGAAGGCAGGGCGCCGCAGTTGAGCGTCACGAACGGGCCGTCCTTCACCGCCGAATTGGCCTGCAGGATGGCGGCGATCTTGTCCTTGCCGGCGCCGTTCGGGCCGGTCACCAGCACCGGCACGTCGGCGCGCGCCACCTGGGTGGTCAGGCAGAGCACGCGCTCCATCGCCGGGTCGGCCCAGACCAGGCCGCACAGGTTGAAGTGCGCCTCCAGGTCCTTGCGCTGGCGCTGGTCGCGGGTGGCGCATTCGGCCAGCGCGCGGCTGGCCTGGCCGAGTTCGAGCAGGTTGGCCACGGTGGCCAGCAGCTTGCGGTCGTCCCAGGGCTTGGCCAGGTAGTCGGCGGCGCCGGCCTTGACCAGGTCCACCGCCGACTCGAGGTGGGTCCAGGCGGTGAGCAGGATCACCGGCAGGTCCGGGTGCTCGGCGCGAATCGCCTTGAACAGCGCCTCGCCCTCTTCGCCCGACGTGGTGTCCTCGGTGAAGTTCATGTCCTGGATGACCAGGTCCACCGGCTGCCGCCGGAGCAGGGCCAGGCCCTCCTCCGGCGACGTGGCGCAGACCGTGCGGTAGTCGTGCAGCGAAAACAGCACTTCCAGCGCAGCGGCCACCGACGGGTTGTCGTCGATGACCAGCAGGGTGGCGTTCGGGCTTGGCGGCATGGTCTAAGCCTACCTTCAGGCCGTGCGCGTGGCGATGGCCGGCGGCACCGCGGCGGCGCGCCAGGCCGGGCCCAGCACCGCCAGCAGCCCCAGCACCCACATCACGGCCATGGTCATGCCCAGGTAGGCCACGGGCAGGCGCGGGATCTCGAGCTCGGTGACCAGGAAGTTGTTCAGGGCCAGGGCCAGCACCACGCCGGCCAAGATGCCGCCGGTGGTGATCAGCACGTTCTCGACCAGGAAGTAGCGCAGGATGTCGGACTTGCGGGCGCCGATCGCGCGACGCACGCCGATCTGCTTGCGGCGCTGGTTCACCCACAGGCTGGCCATGCCGACGATGCCCGAGGCGGTGATCATCAGCAGGAAGCTGGTGACCGCGATCAGCAGGCCGGCCATCAGCTTCTCGCCGGCGTAGCGGATGTCGCGGATCTCGGACAGCGTGCGGTTGCTCAGCAGCACGCGGTCGTTGCCCAGCGACAGCAGCTTCTTTTCCACCTCGGCCATCACCTGGGCCTGGCGGCCGGGCTCGGTGCGCACCGAGTAGCGGGTGTAGGGGTCGAGGTAGCGCAGCGGCAGGATCAGGCTGAACTCCGCCTCTGCATTGTTGGTGGCCCAGGGCGTCTGCATGCGCTCGACCACGCCCACGATCTGGACGCTGTTGCCGTCGGCGCCGCCGGTGCCCAGGAACAGGGTCTTGCCCAGCACCGACGCATCGTCCGGCCACAGCTCGCGGGCCAGGGCCTGGGTGATGATGGCCACGTCGGGCAGGTTGCGGTCCACCTGCGGGTCCGACTCGAGCACCTCCTCGGGCAGGAAGTCGCGGCCGTCGACCAGGTTGAGTCCGAAGGTCTCGACCATGGACTCGCCGCTGAAGTACTGCGCGGCGGTAACCTGCGAATTGGTCTGCTCGGCCGAGGTCGACAGGCCGCCCACGTTCCAGCCGGAGCGGCCCAGCGGCACCTGGTTGGTCCAGGCTGCCGAGACCACGCCGGGGATGGAGCGGATGGCCTCCAGGTCACGCATCTGCATGCCGCGGATGTCGGCGATCTGGCGGAACGGGTACAGGCGCACTTCGGCCACGTTGGCCTCGTCGGCGCCGCTGGGGCGGGNNTGGATGATGTAGAGCGCGTTGCAGACGATGGCCAGGGTCAGGGCGACCTGGGCGGCGATCAGCAGCGGCGCGGTCTTGTTGCGCATCAGCGCGGAGAAGATCGGGCGGATTTCCATGGCGTTCCCCTTACTGGCTCTTGAGCTGGATGGCGGGCACGACCTGGCAGGCGCGCCAGGTGGGCAGCAGCCCC
>DNNT01000020.1 GCA_003497545.1 Arenimonas sp.
CAGTCCATGCAACGGAACTTGAACTGCTGGCGCTCGTCACCGGAGGAACCGGACGGGAAATACAGCGACACCACGCTGAGCTTGCCGAAGCGCGCCTCGAGGTAACGGCCTTCCTCGTCGAACGGCGCCCAGCCCAGCGCCGTGCGCACCTCGTCGGGTTCGCGGCGCGAGTAGATGCCAACGCCGCTGTAGCCCTTCTTGGTGGTCGCGTCCCGGAAATAGGCGTGGTAGCCGGCGGGGCGCAGGTCCGGGGCGCCGAGCTGGTGCTCCTGGGCCTTGGTTTCCTGGACGCAGACGATGTCGGCGTCCTGGCCGGGCAACCAGTCGAAGAAACCCTTGCTGGCGGCCGAGCGGATGCCGTTGGCGTTGAAACTGATGATTCTCAAGGGATGGCGCGCCGGTTCCGTGGTCGGGAAAGGGTAGCCCAATCGCGCGCCGGCGCGGGTGCCCGGCGCGCGCCGGCTGTTGCACAATCATGCTTTCCGCCCGGGAACCCGCCATGAAACCGCACCAGAGCCGCTTCCTCGACCTGGCCCTGGACCGACAGGTGCTGCGCTTCGGCCAGTTCACCCTGAAGTCCGGACGGATCAGCCCGTATTTCTTCAACGCCGGCCTGTTCGATTCCGGCGCGGCCCTGGGCACGCTGGGCAAGTGCTACGCCGAGGCGCTGGACGACTCGGGCCTGCAGTTCGACATGCTGTTCGGACCGGCCTACAAGGGCATCCCGCTGGCCACGGCGCTGGCGGTGGCCATGGCCTGCCGTGGCCGCGACGTGCCCGTCGCCTTCAACCGCAAGGAGGCCAAGGCCCACGGCGAGGGCGGCACCCTCATAGGCGCCCCGGTGCGCGGCCGCGTGCTGATCGTGGACGACGTGATCACCGCCGGCACGGCCATCCGCGAGTCGATTGGCATCATCCGGGCCGCCGGCGGCGAGCCCTGCGGCGTGCTGATCGCGCTCGACCGCCAGGAGCGCGGCCAGTCGGGCGAACTCTCGGCCGCCCAGGAAGTGACCGCGGAATTCGGCCTGCCGGTCATCGCGGTCGCGGGCTTGGACGAACTGCTGGCGCACGCCGACGAGCGGCCCCAGCTGGCCGCGCACAAGGACGCCCTGGTGTCGTATCGTGCCGCTTATGGAAGCCGTCGCTGAACGCCGGAGTTGGGCCATGAAACGCAAGCTCGTCTGCCTCGCCGTGATCGCCGCGCTGCTCGTCTCGGGCGGCGCGCTTGCGCAGGAAAAGACCAAGAAGCTCTACCGCTGGGTGGACAAGGACGGCAAGGTTCAGTTCAGCGACCCCCTGCCGGCCGAGGCGCTGGAGCACGCGCGCACCGAGATCAGCGCCGAGAGCGGCCGCACCACCGGCGCGGTGGACCGCGCCCTGACGCCCGAGGAACAGGCCGAGAAGGAACGACTGGCCGCCGAAGCCGAACGCGCCGAGCGCGACGCGGAAAAGGAACGCCAGACCGAGGAGGCCATGCTCGCCTCGTTCCAGAGCGAAGAAGACCTGCGCCGCTCCTACGGCCTGCGGGTCACGCTGATGCAGGAAAACCTCAACGCCATCGAGGCCGGCATCGGCAGCCAGCGCACCAGCCTGACCGGCCTGCTGGCCGAGGCCTCCGAATCCGAACTGGCCGGCAAGGCGGTGAACGCCAAGCAGGCCGCCGCCATCCGCGAGATCCACGCGGAGATGGTGAAGCAGCAGAACATGCTGATCGTGAAGCAGGCGGAGCTGATGAAGCTCGACGAGGAACTGGAGCACCTGGTCCGGCGCTTCCACGAACTCAAGGCGCCGCGCCAGGAAAACGCGGCCCCGCCCGCCGGGGAAACCACCCCGGCCGGCTGAGCCCCCGCCTCAGAAAGGCAGCTTCAGGCTCGGGTCGACGGCGTGCAGCTGTTCGCGGAACAGGTTCTTGATGCGCTCGAGCGCCTCGGCGTCCTTGGCGTCGAAGCGCAGCACCAGCACCGGCGTCGTGTTCGACGCCCGCACCAGGCCCCAGCCGTCCGGCCAGTCGGCGCGCAGGCCGTCGATGGTGGCCAGGCGCGCGCCCTCGAACTTCGCCTTGGCCAGGAAGTCTTCGATGAAGGTGTACTGGCGGCCTTCCTCGACCTTGATCTTGAGCTCCGGCGTGGACACGCCCTTGGGCAGGGTGTCGAACACTTCCTGCGGCGTCTCGCCGCGGCTCGAGAGGATCTCGAGCAGGCGGCAGGCGGCGTACAGGCCGTCGTCGAAGCCGTACCAGCGCTCGCGGAAGAAGAAGTGGCCGCTCATCTCGCCGGCCAGCTCGGCTTCGGTCTCGCGCATCTTGGCCTTGATCAGCGAGTGGCCGGTCTTCCACATCAGCGGGCTGCCGCCGTGGCGCAGGATATGCATGGCCAGGTGGCCGGTGCACTTCACGTCGTAGATCACGCAGGCGCCCGGGTTGCGTTCGAGCACGTCGGCGGCGAACAGCATCAGCAGGCGGTCGGGGTAGATCATCTCGCCCGACTTGGTCACCACGCCCAGGCGGTCGCCGTCGCCGTCGAAGGCCAGGCCCAGGTCGGCGTCCACGCGCTTGACCACGTTCACCAGGTCCTGCAGGTTCGCGGGGTCGCTGGGGTCGGGGTGGTGGTGCGGGAAGTTGCCGTCCACGTCGCAGAACAGCGGCTCGACCTCGGCGCCGATGGCCTCGAGCAGCTGCGGCGCGATGCCGCCGGCGATGCCGCTGCCGCAGTCCACCACCACGCGCAGCTTGCGCTCGATCTGGATGTCGCCGGCGATGCGGTTGATGTAGTCCTCGGTGACGTCGCGGCGCGACACCATGCCCGGGTTGTCGGCCACGTAAAGGTGGTTCTCGGCGATGCGCTCGTAGAGCTTCTGGATGGCGTCGCCGGCCAGGGTTTCGCCTTCGATGACGATCTTGAAGCCGTTGTAGTCCGGCGGGTTGTGGCTGCCGGTGACCGACACGCAGGAGCCGGCGCGCAGGTGGTAGGCGGCGAAGTACACCACCGGCGTCGGTGCGGCGCCGATGTCGATGACCTCGCGGCCGGCCTGGCGCAGGCCTTCGATGAGCGCGTCGGCCATCTGCGGCGACGACAGGCGGCCGTCGCGACCCACCACGATGGTGCGGGCGTCCTGCGCCTGCATGGCGCTGCCGATGGCCTGGCCGATCAGGCGCGCGGTTTCGGCGTCGAGCGTCTTGCCGATGACGCCGCGGATGTCATAGGCGCGGAAGATGCTGCGGTCGAGCGCGGCGCGGACCGGCGCCGGCTTGCCGGGCGCGGCGGCGGCCGTCGGCGCGGGCTCGGGCGGCTGCAGCTTGCCGGCGCTCTGCAGCTCGGCCAGGGTCGGGCCGGCGCTGGCGTCTTCTTCCTCGGCGGCATCGCCGGCGGGGCGGCGGCGCAGGCTCTTCAGGCGTGGCTGCAGCACCAGGCCGGCGGCCACCAACAGGCACAGGCCAGCCAGCAGGAATTCGGTCATCGCGCTCGAAGCGCCGTCGGACACGGGCGCGGCGGACACCACCCGCATCTGGGTGCCCGGCAGCTTCACGGCGCCGAACTCGGCGGCATTGGCCAGCGAGGCGTCGCCACGCTCGACCACGCTGTGGCGGCCCTGGCGCAGGGCCAGGTAGGTCTTGTCCGGCAGGGCGGCCGCTTCGAGCGGCGCGGTCAGGGTTTCCAGCGGCAGGCGCACGTAGGCCAGCGCCAGCACGCGGCCGTCGGCCAGCACGGGCGCGGCCAGGGCCAGGCGCGGGCCGCCGGCATCCATCACCACGGCGGCGCGGGTGGCGTTGTCCTGCAACGCCAGTTCGAGCACGCCGAGCTTGCCGTAGCCGAAGGCCTTCGGGTCGGCATAGCCGGTTTCCAGGCCGGGATCGTGCCATTCCACTGCTTCGACGCCCTTCCAGCCGTCGGTGAGGAGCTTGCTGGCCGCGTCGGTGTCGTCGCGCTGCAGCGCGGTGGCGAGCGCGATCTTCACGCGCCGGGATTCAAGCTGCTCCACCGCCGACTGCAGCGCCGCGGTGGCCTGCGTGCCGACGCTGGCGCGCAGGCCGTCGCTGCCCGCCTGCAGCTGGCCGGAGGCCGTGGCCTGCCAGCCGTTCCAGCCGAACCAGGCCGCCGCCAGCAGTGCCAGGGCGGCAATCGCCCAGGCCGGCTTGATGGAATTGATCGCGAGCTTCTTCATGCTTCCCCCTGGTTACGGCGCGGCCTGGGCCACTCCGTTCAACGCACGCCGGTGTGGCCGAAGCCACCGTCGCCGCGCGCGCTGCGTTCGAATTGATCCACCTGCCGGAACACCGCCCGCGCCACGGGCAGGAACACCAGCTGGGCAACGCGATCCCCCGGCGTGATGGTGATGGGAAACCGTCCGCGATTCCAGAGGCTCACCATCAGCGGTCCCTGGTAGTCGGCGTCGATCAGCCCCACCAGGTTGCCCATCACCAGGCCCTGCTTGTGGCCCAGGCCCGAGCGCGGAAGGATGACCGCGCACAGCCCCGGGTTACCGATGTGGATGGCGATGCCAGTGGGCACCAGCTGCGCCTCGCCGGGCGCCAGCTCGATCGGCTGGTCGAGCATGGCGCGCAGGTCCATGCCGGCCGACAGCGCGGTGGCGTATTCGGGCAGCGGGAATTCGGTGCCCAGGCGCGGGTCCAGGCGCTTGAGTTCGATCTCGGCGGTCATTCCATGGCCTCCAGGCGGTCGGCGAGCAGTTGCAGCAGGTCGCGGGCGACCCGGGTCTTCGGGCCGTGGGCGATGTCGTGGCGGCCGTCGCGCCAGAACACGCTGAGCGCGTTGTCGTCGCCCTCGAAGCCGTGCCCGGCGCGGGAGACGTCGTTGGCGGCGATCAGGTCCAGGCCCTTGCGGTGCAGCTTGTCGCGGGCATAGGCCTCGAGGTCCTGGGTTTCGGCCGCGAAGCCCACCACCAGGCGCGGGCGCGCGGCGTGCGCGGCCACGTCGGCCAGGATGTCGGCGGTGCGCACCAGGGTGATGGCCAGGCTCTCGCCGGATTTCTTGAGTTTCTGCGGCAGCGTTTCCGCCGGCGCGTAGTCGGCCACGGCGGCGGCGCCGATGTAGGCGTCCATGCCGGGCAGCGCGGCCAGCACGGCCTCGCGCATCTGGGCGGCGCGGCGCACGTCCACGCGGGTCACGCCCGGCGGCGTCGGCAGCGACACCGGGCCGGCCACCAGCGTCACCTCGGCGCCCATCCGGCGCGCGGCGTCGGCGACGGCGAAACCCATCTTCCCGGAGCTGCGGTTGCCGATGAAACGCACCGGGTCGATGTCCTCGAAGGTGGGGCCGGCGCTGACCAGGAGGCGGCGCCCGGCCAGGCGCGGCGGCAGCAGGCTGGCTTCGACCGCGGCGACGATCTGGCCGGGTTCGAGCAGGCGGCCGGCGCCGACTTCGCCGCNNGCCGCAGGCCTGGTCGCCGCTGGCGGGGCCGAGGATTTCGACGCCGCGCGCCTGCAGCGTGGCCACGTTGGCCTGGGTGGCGGGGTGGGCCCACATGACCCGGTTCATCGCCGGCGCCACCAGCAGCGGGGCTTCGGTGGCCAGGCACAGGGTGCTGAGCAGGTCGTTGGCGCGGCCCTGGGCCAGGCGGGCGATTGTGTTGGCGCTGGCCGGCGCCACCAGCACGCGGGTGGCCCAGCGCGCGAGTTCGATGTGGCCCATCGCGGCCTCGGCCGCCTCGTCCCACAGCGAACTGCGCACCGGATGGCCGGACAGGGCCTGGAAGGTGGTGGAGCCGACGAAATGCAGCGCGGCGGCGGTCATCACCACCCGTACTTCAGCGCCGGCGTCGCGCAGGCGGCGGACCAGTTCGGCCGCCTTGTAGGCGGCGATGCCACCGCTGACGCCCAGCAGGATGCGTTGGCCCTTCAGACCGGTCACCGGGTTTCCTTACCTTCGTGAACGGCCCTAGCTTACCCGATGCACCCACGCGTCCCGACGCCGTCCGGCGCTCCCGCGGCGCAGATTGTCGGCATGCATCTTCGTGACTGGCCCGAATCGGAACGTCCCCGCGAGAAGCTGCTGGCGCACGGCGCCGGCACACTGTCCGACGCCGAGCTGCTGGCGGTGCTGCTGGGCACCGGCCACCGCGGCCTGCACGCGGTGGAACTGGGCCGGCGGCTGCTGGCCGACGCCGGCGGGCTGCGCGGCCTGCTCGACCGGCCGGCGCCCGCGCTGGCCTCCCTCCCCGGCCTGGGCCCGGTGCGCGGCTGCCGGCTGGTGGCGGCGCTGGAACTCGGCAGCCGGCACCTGGCCCAGGCCCTGGCCCGCGGCGAGGCGCTGACCGACCCGGGTCTGGCCGGCGAGTACCTCACCCGCCGCCTGCGCGCCCTGCCCTACGAAGTCTTCGCCTGCCTTTTCCTGGACACGCGGCACCGGGTGATCGCCTTCGAGGAGCTCTTCCGCGGCACGCTCGACGGCGCCGAGGTGCACCCGCGCGAAGTGGTGCAGCGCTGCCTGGCGCACCACGCCGCGGCGGTCATCCTGGGCCACAACCACCCCAGCGGCTGCACCGAACCCAGCGCCGCCGACCGCGCGGTCACCGCGCGCCTGAAGCAGGCCCTGGCCCTGGTCGAGGTGCGCCTGCTCGACCACTTCATCGTCGGCGAAGGCCCGGCCTGCTCGCTGGCGCGGCTGGGGGCCTTGTGACACTGGCTGGCGGGGGCATCGGCCTACGTATACTCGGGCAGCGCTTGGGCGCCGCAGCCAGGAGACGGCGTGATCCTCGGGTATTCCAACCTCTATCCGGCCGACGCCGTCGAACAGGCCCTGCCCGGGCCGGTCGCCGCGCGCGACCTGCTGGCGCAACGCCGCCCGGACATCCCCGCCCGACTCGAGGCCATGGCGGCCCGCGCCGACGCCGACCCGGCCGAGACCGCCCGCCACCTCGACGCCGCCCTGCTGGGCCTGTGCCGGCTGGGACTGCGCCATGGCGGCTTCGGCGACGACCCGCACGCCTACCACAACGAAGACCACGTGCTGGAGCTGGCCGAACGCCGGCTCGGCCGGGTGATGGACACGCTGGGCCACGCCGCCCTGCCGCCGGGCGACTGGCTGGCGCTGCTGCTGTTCGCCGCCTGCCACGACCTGCGCCAGCGCGAAACCTTCGACGTGCCCGGCCCGGTGGGCGGCAACGAGGCCGCCAGCATCGCCGAAACCTTCCGCATCCTGGCCGCCAGCGGCTTCGACCCGGGCCGCGACCGCGCCACCTACGTGGCGATGGAGCTGATGATCGCCGGCAGCACCTTCGACGCCCGCCCCCTGCCGCACACCGACGACGAGGACCTGGCCACGGCGGCCGGCGGCTCCCTGGCCCGCGGCCTGGGCCTGTGGCTGGACGGCGAACGCCCGGACTGGGCCGCCGACCCCGACGTCCGCCGCGGCGAGCGCCTGGGCCGGCTGGCGGCCGACCTGGACACCGCCAACGTCGGCGAATCCTTCGACCTGCTGGCCGACAGCGCCCTGCGCCTGTGCCGCGAGCGCGAGCGCCGCGCCGGCCGGGCCCTGGACCGGGCCGGCAGCGGCCCCACCTGCCTGGGTTTCCTGAGCCGGGGCCAGCAGCTGTACTTCTTCGACCTTCACCGCTTCAGTTCGCGCGAGGGTGAGCGGGTGTTCGGGCCCACCAAGCTGGCCAACGGGCCCGGGGTACGGCGGGTGTCGCAGCAGTTGC
>DNNT01000123.1 GCA_003497545.1 Arenimonas sp.
CGCCTGGGCAGGAAGGCCGCCGCGACGGGCGCGGCGGCGGCATAGGATGCCATTGTCCGGGCGGCGTGGCCCGTCAGCGACCCGGAACGGGTTGCCCGCTGGCGTCGGTGGTGACGCGGAAGCGCTTCTGGCCGAACCAGAAAGTGAAGCGGTACAGCCCGGCGTCTTCACCGACGCCGCGTTCGCACAGGCTGGCGATGCGGCGGTCGGCCACCATGGCCGGGACGTCCTGCGGCGGCAGGCCCAGGCCTTCGGCGACCAGGCGCGCGTCCACGTCCACCTTGCGAACCAGGGTGAGTGGCATCGTTTCCACCGGGTCGTCGGTGCCGGTTTCAACGCCCGCCGCGTCCAGCGCCTCGGCCACGCCGGGCTGCTGGTGCGAGTCGAAGTCGTTCCAATCGATGGTGGTGGCCATGGCGCCGCTCCCGCGGGGGTGGGGATGCCCGCCATGCTGGCGCGCCCTTTCCGCCGCTTCCCTGACCTGGATCAGGCCGGGAGCCAGCGGCATGGCGGGCCGGGCCGTAAACTCCCGCCATGGACACGACACCCCCGCTGGACGAAGCCGCGCTGGCCCGGCTCGTCGACCGCTTCTACGCGAAGGTGCGCCGGGATCCGGCGCTGGGCCCGATCTTCGAGGGCGCGGTGCACGACTGGGACGAGCACAAGCAGCTGCTCACGGCCTTCTGGTCGTCGGTGGCCTTGGGCACGCGCAACTTCCGCGGCAGCCCGATGGCCGCGCACCGGGCGCTGCCGTCCATCACCACGGCGCACTTCAGCCACTGGCTGGCGCTGTGGAACGAAACCACCGCCGAGGAACTGCCGCCCGCACACGCGCAGGCCCTGCGCCAGTACGCCGCCCGGATCGGCGAGAGCCTGCAGTACGGCCTCGGGCTCGATCCACGCCGCCAGGGCCGGCCGCTGGGCCTGCCGGTGCACGACCCGGCCGACTGACCGGCGTCAAACCCGCTGCGCCCGACATGGCGCAAACTGGCCACCAGCCCTGGACCGAGGAGGACGCCCATGAACCGAGTGAAAGGCAAGACCTGCATCGTTACCGGCGCCGCGCTGGGTATCGGCCGCGCCTGCGCCGAGCGGCTCGCGGAAGAAGGCGGCGCCGTGGCCCTGTTCGACCTGCACGACGCCGAGGGCGAGGCCCTGGCCGCCGCACTGCGCGCCAAGGGCGCCCGCGCCCGCTACTGGCACGTGGACGTCAGCAACGAAGCGCGGGTGAAAGCCGCCATCGACGAAGCCGCGGCCGAGTTCGGCGGCGTGCACGTGCTGGTGAACAACGCCGGCATCTCCGGCTCCACCAAACTCACCCACGAAATCACCGAGCAGGAATGGGACCAGGTCCAGGCGGTGAACGTGAAAGGTGTGCTGTTCTGCGCCAAGCACGCCATCCCGCACATGAAGGCTGCGGGTGGCGGCAGCATCATCAACCTCTCGTCCATCTACGGCCTGGTGGGCGCGCCCGACGTGCCCGCCTACCACGCGTCGAAGGGCGCCGTGCGGCTGATGAGCAAGACCGACGCGCTGTGTTACGCCGCCGACAAGATCCGCGTGAACTCGGTGCACCCGGGCTACATCTGGACGCCCATGGTGGAACACCACCTGCAGGCCAGCGGCGCCACCGACCTCGCCGCCGCGCGCAAGGCCGTGGGCGAACTGCACCCGCTGGGCCACATGGGCGAGGTGGACGACATCGCCTGGGGCGTGGTCTACCTCGCCTCGGACGAATCGAAGTTCGTCACCGGCGCCGAGCTGGCGATCGACGGCGGCTACACCGCCCGCTGAAATGAAGACGGCGGCCCGGGGGCCGCCGTCTTTCCCACGCAGGCAGGGAAATCAGGCTCAGCGGCCGTTGCCGCGACCCTTGTTTCCCTTGTCGGGCTTGCCGCCCTGGCCGCCCTCGGGGCGATTGCCCTTGGGCGGCGGCCCGGCGTTGTTGCCGTCGCGCGAAGCCCCCGCCTTCGGGCCGCCGCGTGCCTTCATCTTGCCGTGGCCCTTCCCGACGTTGCCCTTGAGCGCATGGAATTCCGGCGACCCCGGGCGGATGCCCAGGCGCTGGGCGATGGCGCCCCAGCCCTGGCCGTGGTCGCGCTGGTACAGGTTCGCCACCTCGAGGCAGGGGCGTCGCACCAGCTGCGCCAACGCGCAGGCGTAGTAGATGTCGCCCGGCGCCCAGCGGCGGTCGTAATAGAGCTCGCGCACCAGGTGACGCGGGGCACCGTAGCTGACCACCACGTCATCGATGAAACCGTCGGTGTTGCCACGCGCGAAGACGTTGATGTCGCCGAGCTGGGNNCGCGGGCTGAAGCCGAAGGCGAACTCGTCGACGATGGCCTGCGCGCCGGCCGAGAACGCCAGGCCGAGGGTGAGCACGAGGGTACTGATCTTCTTCACGGGGTTCTCCTTCACAAGTTCATTCAGAGCCGCTGCAGGCGATAGGCCAGCGCGCCGTCCAGCGGCCGGCCCTCGCCGTCGAGCATCTCCAGGCTGCCGTCCGGGCGCAGTTCGAACCAGCGGTCGGGGCCCTGCGGGTCGAGGCGGTAAACGGTGGCTTCGGTGCCATCGCCGCGCCGGGTTTCCCGCACCCACTCGCCTTCGGTGACGAAGACGTTGTCGCCCGCGGCGCCGAGGTAGGTTTCCTCGAGCTCGTAGCGGCGCTCGCCTTCGTCGCCGTGCAACTGCAGGCGCGTCTGGATGCCGTCGCAGTCGGCGCAGGGCAGCACGCCCAGCCAGGCGGTTTCGAAGGCATCGCCCTCGTCCGGCGCGGTCGCTTCGGCGNNTCGGGCGGCGCATCCTCGGCCGGGGCCTCGGGCGCAGGTGCGGTCTCACGCCCGCAGCCGGCAAGCAGCGCCGCCGCGAACATGAATGCGAAGAAACCGGAAATCACGGATCGGGACATGGCGCACATCCTAGCGCTTGCGCGCGGCGGCGTGGCCGTCGCACGCTCGGGGCAACGACGAGCGGCGGCCGCGACCCTGCCTTCCGCGCCGGCGCGTTGGCGACCTTGCACCCACCCGAGGAGGTGTTCCATGGTCCGAAGCCTGCCCCACCCCACCCCGTCGTCCCCGCTCGCCGGCCTCGATGCCAAGCGCATCGCCGGCACCACGCTCGCGCTCTGCGTGCACGCCTTCGTGTTCGGCCTGTTGCTGGTGCCGACGCGCTGGACGCCGCCGGAAGCCAAGCCCCGGCCGCAGACCACCGTGATCGAAATGCAGCCACTGCCGCAGCGGGAGATCCCGGCCACCGAAGCCCCGCCGGTGCAGACTCCGAAGCCCCGGCCGAACCCGACGACCACGCCGCAGACGCCAGTCCGGCAGACGGTGGTCAGCAACGAAGCGCCGGTGTTCGAAACCGGCGAAATCGAAGCCCCGCCCGCCACCGACGCCGGCCCCGCCGTGGAAAGCTTCGAGGCCGGCCCGCCGGGCCTGGCCACGCTCGCCTACGCCTTCGCCCCCGCCCCGCGTTACCCGCGCCAGGCCGCCATGGCCGGCATCGAGGGCACGGTGCTGTTGAAGGTACTGGTGGATGAAACCGGCCAGCCGGTGGACGTGGCCATCGAACGCAGCAGCGGCGACCGCCGGCTCGACCGGGCCGCGCGCGAGCAGG
>DNNT01000240.1:0-9460 GCA_003497545.1 Arenimonas sp.
CGGCGACAATAACGAACTGCGATGGCAGCCGCGCGAGCGGCTGCACGAACTGGGCCTGCCGGCCCCTGTCAAGAAACTGCTGGGAAACCTGCCATGAGCCGCACCGTGTTCTGCCTCAAGACCCAGGCCCAAGCCGAGGGCCTGCCTTTCGTGCCCTGGCCCGGCGCGCTGGGCAAGCGCGTGTTCGAGAACATCGGCCGCGAGGCCTGGCAGCAGTGGCTGGCGCACCAGACCATGCTCATCAACGAGAACCGCCTGTCGCCCATGGACCCGAAGCACCGGGCCTTCCTGGAGGCGGAAATGGAAAAGTTCCTGTTCGGCGATGGCGCCGAAAAACCCGCCGGCTACGTGCCGCCGGCGGGCTGAAACACTTCAGTCGGCGATGCCGGCGTCGCGCTCGGCCTGGCGCCAGGCCTTGACGTTGACTTCGCGCAGGCTATCGATGCGGCAGCGCAGGCCGTTGTCGCCCACCACGTAGCCGTTGGCGGTGTTGAGCGTGTCGTTGAGCACGTCGAAGCCCAGCTTCCACTCGTTTTCCAGGCGGTTGCAGGCGGGGGAATCACGCACGGTGACCAGCCAGGCCTTGAAGGGCGTTTCCCAGACCAGCAGGTCGAGCGGGCCAACCACTTCGTAACCGTGCATCGGGCGCAGGAAGCGCACGCGCTCCACCGGTTCGCCGGCGTTGGCGCGCAGGAGCTCCAGCCGCTTTTCGGCCTTGCTGGCCGGGGCGGCGCTGGCGGCGGGTTCGGTCGGCGGCTCCGCGGCCAGGGCCGGCAGGGCCAGGCCGAGCGAGAGGGCGAAGGCAAACGAAGTCAGGGCGAGGCGGGCGTTCATGGCGGGTCTCCTTGGGCGATGGCCGCATAGGGCCATGCACCCAACCCTACTCCCGCCCGCGTGAAGCGCCCATACGCCACCCGCGGGGCATTCAGTACGCATTTACGGCCTCCCCCGGCTTGCCTCGGCCCGCCCGCCTCGGCTATGATCTCGCGCTCGCCCGGGCCCTGCCCCGCGCGTCGCCAGATTCCTGGCCGAGTAGCTCAGTTGGTAGAGCAGGGGATTGAAAATCCCCGTGTCGGCGGTTCGATTCCGTCCCTGGGCACCANNGTGTCGGCGGTTCGATTCCGTCCTCGGCCACCATATTCGCAAGGCCAAACCACACTCGCTGTGGTTTTTTTGTGCGTGCCGGGCACAGGCGACCGGAAACCCATGATCGACCACCAGCAAGTCAGGCGCGATGGTTATGCCATCCTGCGGGGAGCCATCCCCTCCGACTGGCTGGAAGAGCTTCGCGCGGCCTTCGATGCCAATGTCCGGCCGTCCGGGGAGTGGCCTGTCCCGCGGGGCGCCGACTGGCGGCACGCCATGCTCGACCTCGAGCCGAAGGTGCAGGCCGTCTGCCGCCTGCCTGCGCTGCTGGAGACGGTGGGCACCCTGATCGGCGAACGCTATTTCCTGGCCCAGGTGGAAGGCCGGGAACCACTGCAGGATGGCGGCCACCAGGGCCTGCATCGCGACCTCTCGGCCAATCGGCCCGGTGACACCGTGAACGCCCTCGCCTTCTTCGACGATTTCGGCCCGGACAACGGCGCCACCCGCCTCGTGCCCGGCAGCCACCGCGACGCGCGAACCGCGGAGATTCCGCCGGACAGCGAGGCCCGCGCCATCCAGGTCAGCGGGCTCGCTGGCGACATCCTGGTCTTCGATGCCGACCTCGTGCATGCCGGAACCCTGAACCCAAGTGGCGGGCGGCGGCGCTCGATCCTGATCGGTTACTTCGCCGAATCGCTCTTTGATTCGCACCTGGCCACGGCGCGCCTGCGCAACGTGCGCATGGATACCAGCGATCGGTTCGACCCCTGAGCGCCGGCGTGCGACCCGCGGGAGGCCGGGCGGCGCGCACGTTATGATGCCCCTCCCGCCCGTTCCGACCCCAAGCGCGATGGCCAAGCCCAACCCCCTCCAGGAACAGCTGCTCAAGGCAGGCCTGGCCAAGAAGTCCAAGGTCGCCGAGGTGGCCCGCGAGCAGCAGAAGGCGCGGCTGGGCAAGGCGCCGTCAGATGCGGCGGAAATCCAGCGCGAGGCCGAACGCGTGCGCCTGGAAAAAGTGGAGCGCGACCGCGCCCTGGAAGCCGAGCGCCGTGCCAGGGCCCGCGCCGGTGAACTGGCCGCCCAGGCCCGCCAGATCATCCAGGACAAGAAGCTGCCGCGCACCGGCGAGAGCGAATACCGCTTCCCCGCCGACGGTGCCATCCGCACCGTGCTGGTGGACGACGACCAGCGCCGCAAGCTGGCCGGCGGCAGCTTGGTGATCGTGCGCTTCGGCGACCGCTACGAACTGCTGCCGCGCGCCGCCGGCGAAAAGGTGCGCGAGCGCGACGCCAGCCTGGTGGTGCTCGACCACGGCCAGGCCAGCGAGACCACCCCCACGAGCTCCGAGGACGACGCGTACTACGCGCAGTTCAAGGTGCCCGACGACCTCATCTGGTGAAAGGAAAGCCCATGGCCATCCCGGCCGACAAACTCGGCGAACCGCACGCCCAGCTGCGCGACGCGCAGGGCAAGCTGCTCGGCGGCATCGTGTTCAAGGACGGCCAGTGGGTGCTGGGCCTGGACGGCCGCATCGTGGGCGAATCGCACAGCGCCGCGCACGTGCTGGCCATCCTCAAGCGCGCCGCCGCCCTCGCCCGCTCCGAGGGCCGCGAGGCCACGCTGGTGTTTTCCGCCACGCTGCGCGCCGCGGCGCACCAGGAAGCCGCCGCGCAGGGTTTGGACTTCGACCAGTTCCAGGAAAAGCTGGCCGCGGAAATGAACGCGCCGGCAACGCCGGGCGCCTGATCGCGCCACGTTCACGGCCCGACGCCGGACGCGGGCGTAGCCTCGGGGCAGGTTTCCCCAGGAGCACGCCATGGTCCGCACCCTTTTCCTGATCGCTGGCCTGCTGGCCACGTCCATCGCTTCGGCGCAGGCGCTCAAGGCCGTGCCCGAACTGGACGTGCAGCGCTACGCCGGCACCTGGCACGAAATCGCCCGCCTGCCCAACCGCTTCGAAAACATGTGCGCCGGCGACATCACCGCCACCTACACGCCGCTCGAAGATGGCCGCCTCCGCGTGGTCAACGCCTGCCGCAAGGCCGACGGCACCCGCCAGTCGGTGGAAGGCATGGCCCGCCGCAGCGGCGAACGCGCCGCCGAGCTGGAAGTGCGCTTCGCGCCGGCCTGGCTTTCCTTCCTGCCCTTCGTCTGGGCCGACTACTGGGTGATCGCCGTGGACCGCGACTACCAGTGGGCCATCGTCGGCGAACCCGACCGCGACTACCTGTGGTTCCTCCCCCGCGAACCCACCGTGGACGCCGCCACTTTCGAGGCGCTCAAGGCCCGCGCCCGCTCGATGGGTTACAAGCTCGACGACCTGGTGGTGGTGAAGCCGCCGCGCTGAAAAACGCGAGGCCGCCGGAGGGCGGCCTCGCTTACGTGGCTCAGGGGTCGAGACGCGTCGTTTCCGCCTCGGTGCCGCTGGAAAGGTTGGTGAGGTAGCCGCCCGGGTCACGCAGCAGGCTCATCACCGTCAGCGGCAGCGCCGCGTCCAGTTCCAGACGCCACTTGCCGCTGCCGGCGCCCAGCGCGCCTGACAGACCCTTGCCGGCCGCTCCCGTTTCCAGTTCACGCGCATCCAGCTCCACCGCGCCGTTCGCCGGCACCGTCAGCGACAGCGCGCCGCCCGGCGCCGGCCGGCCCGCGTCGTCCACGGCCTGGATAGCCACCACCGCGGCCTGCGCGTTCGGGTTGACCACGCGCAGCACGCTCACCTGGTTGGTGTTGGCGCCCGGGTTGAACATGGGCACGCGCCAGTGCAGCGACGGCCCCGGCACCACTTCATGCAGCGTCGTCAGGAAGCCGTCCGGCGTGCGCACCAGGCCCATCATTTCCAGCGACAGCGTGCTGTCCACCTGCAGCCGCCACTGGCCCTGCCCCGCGCCCAGCGCACCCGTGGCGCCCTTGGCCGGGTTGCCGGCCTCGAGGTCCTGGGAATTGAGCTGCTGCGACGCGAACGGCGCCAGCGTGAAGCTGACGGTGCCCGGCGAAGCCCGGCCGGCGTCATCCACGCCGGTGAGCGTCACGGTGCCGCTGCGCGACTCGAGGTTGGTGATGCGGATGAAACCCTGCTGCTGCGCATTGGCCGCCGGCGTGACGCGCCAGAGCATGCGCGGCGCCGCCGACGGCGCCAGGCTGGAGAGGTTGGTCAAATAACCGCGCGGGTCGGCCAGCAGGCTCTGCACCGTGATGCGGCCGGTGGCGCCCACCTGCAGCCGCCACTTGCCTTCGCCATTGCCCAGGCGACCGGCGAGGCCTTTCGAAGCATCGCCGGACTCCAGGTCGACCGCGCTGAACTCGCGCGCACCCCGCGCCGGCACCGTGGCCACCACGCTGCCCTCGCCCGGCCGGCCGGCATCGTCGGTGCCGGTGATTTCCACCTGCACGTCGTCGAGCGTGGTGTTCACTAGGCGCAGCCAGCTCACCTGGTCCACGTTCTCGGCCGGGTTGAATACGGGCACCACCCAGTCCACGCCGTCGCCGTCCACGCGGTCGTGCATGGAGGTCAGGAAACCATCGAGCGTGCGGATGTAGGCCAGCGGCTCGAGGTCGAGCCCGCTGCGCACCACCAGCGTCCAGTTGCCGGTGCCGCTGCCCAGCGCGCCCGTGAGGCCCTTGTCCGGATTGCCCCACTCGGCGTCCTGCGAATNNATGAGCGTGATGGTTCCGGCGGAGCGCCGGCCGGTGGCGTCGATGCCCCAGACCTGCACCTCACCCGAGCGCGCTTCCCTGTTCACGAGCCGCACGAAGCCCTGCTGCGCCTGGTTGGCCGCGGGCGGGAACATCCACAGGTAGCGGTCTCCGGTGGACAGTTCCGTGGCGACCGAGAGCAGCACTTCGCCGTAGCGGCAGTGATAGAAGTGGCAGGCGGAGTAAACGAAGCGGTCCTCTCCCTCGTAACCGGCCTTCGGCTGGTAGCCGAAGCCGCCGTCCGTGGCGAGCGAAACCTGGCCACCGCGCGGCACGACGTTGACGTTCTGGCCGACCCGGATCTCGTTGCGGCGTGGGTGGATGTCGTTGGCCAGGACGCCGCGCGAGGCTTGCACCTGCAGCGGCTGGCCGGCACGCACGACGTAATGGTCGCGGACCGGCGTCGGCGGAAGCGGCGTGTCGTCGTAATGGATCGTGGCCGTGCCCTCGGCCCGGGCCAATGTCGCGCCACCGACATTGGAGATACGCGCGAAGAAGCTTTCCTCCGGCTCGTAGCTCGTGTCGCCAAGCACTCGCACGGCAAACTCGCCGACCAGCGAACCCGCGGGAATTTCCCAACCCGGGGCAGGGAAAGCCACGTAGTCGCTTCCGGCCAGCGCGGTGCCGTCCGCGGTGGCCAGGTCGAAGCGCACGCCACCGGCCGGGGCCGGGCGGGACAGGTACAGCGGGAAACGCACCAGGGTTTCGCCCGCGTCACCTTCGAGCACCTGCACGTCGCCAATGGCCAGCGCGGGAGCGGGCAAGCCACCGTCATCGTCCTGGATGGCGACCAGGGCTTGCGTGGCGACCGGCACGAAGCCGAAGCCACCGACGAGGTCGACGCTGAAGATACGGTCGCCGTCGGCCTGGGTATTGGCCGGGATGGGAATGAAGACCGATCGCGCCTGCTGTCCCGCCTGGAACAACACGTCGGTGTCGATGGGCGAATAGTCGCGTCCCGCTTGGGCGCTGCCGTCGCGGGTGCGCAGCTGCGCCACGACATTCCCGCTGGACGGACTGGACAGCACCAGCCTCACCTCGGCCTGCGTCACGCCCACGTTGCCCTCGGGCACGCGCACCGATTCCATGCGCAGCTCCGGCGCCGATCCGATCTCGACGTCGTGCACGGCATCCGCGGCGACATCACCTATGACCTTGGACCTCAGGAATTCCAGGGGCGGGATGCCGTAGGCGGTCAGGCTCAGGGCGGTGGTGGGCCCGGCCAGTGCGAATTCGTAGCGGAACTCCGGGGGATGCGCGTAGACCCGGTCGGCGACATCGTAACCTTCCCTCGACAGGCCCACCTGCACCTCGTTACCGGGCGGCTCGACGCCCGGCGCGAAGCGCACCTGCCCTCGCACCGTCAGACCCTTCACCGCCACCATTTCGACGGCGACATCCTCGTATACGTCATCGAGCTGCAGGTCGATGCGCGAAAGGAAGGGTGGCGGAATCCCGGTGGCGTCCAGCGACACGTCGCTGCCGGGCATGGCTTCGAATTCGAAGCGGAAGTCCGGCGGGAACGCCGGCACGATGCGGCCCCAGCCGGAGTCATCCAACGCGAAAGCGCCGACGGGAATGTCCTTGTCAGGCGGCGCCACGCCCTCGGGGAACACGATGCGCCCACGGATGATCGGGCGCCGTCGCAGCGTGATGTCGGCGACCTGGTCCGATTCCACCTTGCGCAGCTTCACGCTCGCTGGCGCCAGCGGCGCAGGCGGGGACTGCACGGACAGCGTCACGTCGGCGCCGAACGGCACCTGGGTGGAGTACGCGAACTGCGGTGGGTTCACCACCAGCGTGGACTGGCTGCGCGACTGGCCGTCGAACATGTCGACCAGCACGGTGAGCGGCGAGGTCGGCTCCGGGCTGCCCTCGGCCACGACCACGCGGCCGGACACCATGGCGCGCGGGTCGTCGTCGCGGATCAGGCCGATGCCCTCGCCGTCGAACAGCGACGCGCCATTGACGTTGCTGATGCGCAGGTAGAAGGTCTCGTCGCCTTCGCGCGCCGTGTCGTCGTAAACGTTGATCCCGATCCTCGCCTCGCGGCTGGTGGCCGGGATGGTGTAGGTGAAGGGCGCGATGCCGTTGTAGTCGGCGCCGTCGGTGGCACTGCCGTTGGCGGTGGCCATGGTGAAGCTCACGCCGCCCGCGGGCGCCGGCTCGGACAGCCTCACGGTGAAGGTGAGCGCACCCGGCGAGCCTTCGCGCATGGAGGCGTCAAGCACCGAAATGGTGCCCGGCGGGTCGCGGAAGCGCGCGATGCGCGGCGCCATCTGGTCGAGGCTGCGAACGTTGTCGGCCTCGTCGGCCACGCCGCAGGCCACGCCCCGGCAGGACGTGCCGCCGGGCCGCGAGAACTCGCCCAGCCAGACCTGCCCGTATTCTTCGTAGGCCATCACCGTGGCGAAGGCGGGCGGGCCGTCCTGGCGGTAGCCGTACGAGTACGGATAGGCGCCATAGCTGTCGCCCGCGGTTTCAGCGTCGTGGTGCGAACCGACGTTGTGGCCCAGTTCGTGCGCCAGCACGTAGGAGCCGCAGGGCTCGACGTTGTTCACCGAGAAACCGTAGGCCTCGGAGGCATAGAGCGCGCTGAGCCCACCGCCGTTTAGCCAGGCCACGCCGCAGCTGCCATGGCCGTCACGGTAGGGCCGCAGCACCGCCACCAGGTCGGCCGCCAGCTGGTCGCGCAGCGCGTGCAGGTCGAAGCCGTCGGGCAGGTTGTTGTCCGTGACGGCGTAGAGCACGTCGTTGTTGGTCATGTCCTCGGCGAAGGGGACTTCGCGCAGGCCGACCAGTCGGAAGCGGACCGCCAGCCCGCTGGCGGCATAGACGAGATTGGCCCCCGCTATCTGGTAGCTGAACTCGGCCTCGACCGCGGCCACGCCGCCGCGCATCGCCCGGAGGTCCGTGGTGTAGACGCCGAGCACGTCGATCTCGATGCCGCCGGGCGTTTCCGAGGCGCGCTGGAGCTGGGTGCCGCCCTGCTGCGGGGCGGCCTTCGCCGCCGCGCCGGGTTCGGTGCCCGGCACCAGGAAATCAGGCAGGGCGGGCGCGCTGCCCGGCGTGGTCTTGGGCACCATGCCGCCGGATTCGCGCAGCAGGGTTTGCCCGTTCCGCGTGGTGAGCTGCATAAGCCGGCCGTCCGGCGTGGGCAGCACGGCGAAGGTGGCCTGCTCGGCGAAGGTGAGCACGGCGGTGCGGCGGCCGACGCTCGTTTCGACCTGGCCCGCCAGCGTGTAGCGGCCGGGAAGGTCTTCCAGTACGCGCACGGCGCGGATTTCGAAGGGCGGCGCCTCCGGCAGCTGCACCGGCAGCACGTCGCCATCAATCGCCGCGCGCGCCGCCTGGCGGTCGACCTGCACCGGCAGCCCCTCGCCGCCGGCCTTGGCCCCGGCGGCGGGCTGCAGCCACTCCGCCGCGCTTGCCTCCGCCCCGGCCAGCGCCAGGAAACCCGCCAGCGCAATCGCCAGCGCCCCGGACCAGGCCCGCTGGCACGCCCCGGCCCCCTTCCCCTCGACATTTCGCAAAACCAATCCCCTTCTGTATCCGGAATTTCCCGGCCGAGCCGCGTGACGACGGCCCCGCCGAGTCTAGCGTGGCGCCCTCACTGCGCCTGAAACGTACGGGCTGGTATGCTCGGGAAGTTGAGTCCCGGAGCCCCCACGCCATGCATAAAACGCGCGCCCTCCCCCTGCTCCTGCTGGTGCTGCTGGCCTTGCTGGCCGGCTGTGCCGGCGGCCCGCCCAAGCGGGTCTACCCGCCCCAGGCCAGCGTGCAGGAGCTGCAGGTGCAGGCCGACGGCCGCTGGCTGGTCAAGCTTCGCATCCGCAACTTCAGCACGGTACCCATGAATTTTTCTCAGCTGCAGGCCACGCTCACCGTGGGCGGCCAGGAAGCCACCCGCATCGACATCAACCCCGGCCTGAGCGTCGGCCCCGGCTCGGCCGAGGTGCTCGAGCAGGTGTTCGCGCCCGGTCCCGGCGCGCGCGAGGCCGTGGCCCAGGCCCTGGCCAGCCGCCGCAACGTGCCCTACCTGCTTTCGGGCCGGCTGGTGAGCACCGATCCGGGCACCGACGACGCTTTCGAATATCCCAGCCGCCTCGACCCCGTCCCGGGGCTCGAGGGCGTGCTGCGCTGACTTACCGAGGACCCCACGCATGAACCGCTACACCGCCCCCGTGCGCGACATGAAGTTCGCGCTCTACGACGTCATCGGCGCCGACAAGCTGTACGCGAAGCTCGGCATCGAACACGCCCAGCGCGACCTGCTCGACGCCGTGATGGAAGAAGCCGCGCGCTTCAACGAAACCGTGCTGGCCCCGCTCAACGCCGTCGGCGACGAACACGGCTGCGGCTTCGACAAGGCCACCGGCGCGGTCACCACGCCGCCGGGCTACAAGGAGGCCTACGCCCAGTTCGTCGAAGGCGGCTGGAGCGCCCTCACCGCGCCCGAGGCCCTGGGCGGCCAGGACCTGCCGGAAAGCTTCGGCGCCGCGCTCAAGGAAATGATCGACGCCGCCTGCCTGAGCTGGGGCAACTACCCGCTGCTCTCGCACGGCGCCACCGAGGCGCTCAAGCACCACGGCGAGGACTGGCAGAAGGAAGTGTTCCTCAAGCCCATCATCAGCGGCCAGTGGACCGGCACCATGTGCCTGACCGAACCGCACTGCGG
>DNNT01000240.1:9468-14314 GCA_003497545.1 Arenimonas sp.
AAGATCTTCATCACCGGCGGCGACCACGACTTCACCGACAACATCGTGCACCTGGTGCTGGCGCGCCTGCCGGATGCGCCGGCGGGCACCAAGGGCATCTCGCTGTTCATCGTGCCCAAGCTGCGCACCGCGCGCGACGGCACGGTGGGCGAACGCAACGCGGTGCGCTGCGGCTCCATCGAACACAAGATGGGCATCCACGGTTCGGCCACCTGCGTGATGAACTTCGACGGCGCCACCGGNNTGCAGGGCCTGGCGCTGATCGACCGCGCCTACCAGAACGCGCTGGCCTACTCGCGCGACCGCCTGCAGGGCCGCTCGCTGTCGGGCGCGAAGAACCCGGACAAGCCGGCCGACCCGCTGATCGTGCACCCGGACATCCGGCGCATGCTGCTCACCTGCAAGTCGCTGGCCGAGGGCGGGCGTTTGCTGGCCCTGCACGCCGCCACGCTGGTGGACGTGCTGGAGCGCTCGAAGGACGAAACCGAGCGCAAGGACGCCGACACCCTGCTTGGTTTCCTCACCCCGATCGTCAAGGGCATGCTCACCGAGTGGGGCAACGAGTGCGCCTACCACGCGCTGCAGTGCTTCGGCGGCCACGGCTACGTGCGCGAATGGGGCATGGAGCAGCTGGCGCGCGACGCCCGCATCACCACCATCTACGAAGGCACCACCGGCATCCAGGCGCTCGACCTGCTGGGCCGCAAGACCATGCAGCTGCAGGGCGCCGGCCTGCAGATGTTCCTGAAGATGATCCAGGAATTCTGCACCGAGCACGCCAAGGACGCTTCGCTCACCGAATTCGTGCTGCCGCTGGCCGAAGTGGCCAAGCAGTGGGGCGAACTGACCATGGAAGTGGGCAAGAAGGCCATGGCCAACGCCGACGAAGTGGGCGCGGCCTCGGTGGACTACCTGTTCTACTCGGGCTACGTGGCCCTGGCCTTCTGGTGGGCCAAGGCCGTGGCGGTGGCCGAGGCGGGCGAGCACCCGGCCGGCTTCAAGTCGGCCAAGCGCGAAACCGCCCGCTTCTACTTCGCCCGCATCCTGCCGCGCACCCAGGCCCATGCGGCCGCGATGCGCAGCGGCGCCGGCAACCTGCTGGGCCTGGACGCGGCGCTGTTCGACAGCTGACCGCGCCCTGCCCGCGGGCCAGGTCTCAGGAGGCGAGTCGCCGCGCCCGCTTCTGCGCGTACATGGCCTGGTCCGCGGCTTGCAGCAGTTGCGACAGCGAAGCCGCGGCTCCAACGGCCGTCGCGGTGCCGAAACTCGCGGACACCTGGCGGCCCAGGGACGCCACCGGAGCCGCCTGCAGCCGGCCCTGGATGGCCTGGACGATTTCGCCCGCCTTCGCTTCGTCCGACCCGGGCAGGAAGATGGCGAACTCGTCACCGCTGAGGCGGCCGATGAAATCCTCGCGGCCCAGGCAAGCCTTGCAGCGCTGGACCAGTTCGCGAAGCGCGACGTCGCCGCCGGCGTGCCCGTGCGTATCGTTGAGTTCCTTGAGGCCGTCGACGTCGAGCATGACGATCGACGCCGGCCAGCCCTGCGCCAGGCCGCTGGCCAGTTCCGTGGCCGCCCGGTCCTCGAACCAGGCCCGGCTGAGCGCGCCCGTCAGGCCGTCATGGCTGACCTGGTCGCGGAGCGTCTGGTTCGCGGCATAAAGCGCCGGCACCGCCAGACCGAGGTAGGAATTCGCAGCGAGGCTGATCGCGGCGAACTGCAGGATCAGCGCATCGTCGCCCACGTTGACGGTTGCCGCCGCCCCCACCGTCAGCAGGCTGAAACCCAGGAGCCCCAACTGGGCGCTCGCCAGGTTTTCGGTGTGCACCACCCACAGCTGCAGCACCACCGGCAGCACCAACATCACCAGCAAGGCGCGGCTGTTGGAAAATTCCAGATAGCCGACCAGGATGGCGAGGGTGGCCGCGAACAGCAGGCCGAGTTTCGCGGCGGCTGACTTTTCCAGGCGCCACGGGCCCCATTCGAACGCGGGAAAACGCCGCAGGCCAGGGGTGCCGCCCATCTTCCGGATGACCAGCGAAAGCAGGGGCGCCAGGGTCACCAGGGCGGCGTAGTCGCCGATCCACCAGGCCGAGGCCAACTCGAACATGTCCGTGGCTTCGAGCAGTTCGGTCTGGCGCAGTCCCACCGCGCCCACCACTGCGGCCAGCAGCGCGCCCAGGGCCCCGAGCAACAGGAACTGGGAAACCGCGCGCAGGGTCAGTTCGGTCGGCGCCGAGGGCGCCAGGCGCCGCAGCAGCATCGCCGGCAGGGCGTAGGCGCCGGTGTGGATCAGCGCGAACACCACGCCCGACGCAGCCAGCATGCCCAGGCGCACGTCGTCTTGATTGGCCGCCCCGGTCAGGCACGTCGCGAGGACGCAGGCCACGAAAATAGACGGCGCCGCCCGCCAGCCCACGCAGTACAGCCCGGCGAAGGTGACCGCGGCTGGCGGGAACCAGAGGCTGGCATGCGGCGCGTGTTCCAGCGCGGCGGCCAGCAGGAAGCTGCCCAGCCAGAGCAGCAACAACAACGGGTGCAGCAACCAGGACCGCCACGAACCCGCTTGCATCGACGCTCCCCCTGCCCGTCGCCACGACCGCCTGTGCGCATCCTAGCGTGCCGGAAAGCAAAACCCCGCCTCTCGGCGGGTCCGCTTTCGCCGGCCCGGGGGTGACGGGCGGCCTTGCCACGAATTGGTCGGGACGGTGAGATTCGAACTCACGACCCCTAGCACCCCATGCTAGTGCGCTACCAGGCTGCGCTACGCCCCGATTCGTGTCCCGGCCGGAGCCGGGCTGCCGATTATACGCAAGCTGGCGTGCTTGTGTGTAGGAGCGGCTTCAGCCGCGAAGCTTTTCGGCGCGAAGCTTCGCGGCTGAAGCCGCTGCTACAGAAACCTGTTCAGCGGCGGAGAAGCTGGAGGACTTCTTCCAGTTCCATGCGCACCTGCTTGACGATCTGGGCGGACATGCTGGTTTCGACCCGGCCCGCCTCGCCTTCCAGGCGCTGGCGCGCGCCGGAGATGGTGTAGCCCTGTTCGTACAGCAGGCCGCGGATCTGGCGGATCATCAGCACGTCGTGGCGCTGGTAGTAGCGGCGGTTGCCGCGCCGCTTCACCGGCTTGAGGCTGGTGAACTCGGTTTCCCAGTAGCGCAGCACGTGCGGCTTGACGTCGCAAAGTTCGCTCACTTCACCGATGGTGAAGTAGCGCTTGGCCGGGATCGGCGGGAGTTCCCGGTTACTGCCTGGATCCAGCATAGGCTTCCACTCGCTCCTTCAGCTTCTGTCCCGGACGGAAGGTCACCACGGTGCGGGCGGAGATGGGAATCTCCTCCCCGGTCTTGGGGTTCCGGCCCGGACGCTGGTTCTTCTGGCGCAGGTCGAAGTTGCCGAAGCCCGACAGCTTGACCTGCTGCCCACGCTCCAGCGCCTCCCGCAACGCATCGAAGAAGGAGTCCACGAATTCCTTGGCCTCGCGCTTGTTCAAGCCAACTTCCTCGAACAGGCGCTCGGCCATTTCGGCCTTGGTCAGTGCCATAACATCCCCTGTAACCCGCCGTTGCCGGCGGCCATCATGACCGCAATCGCGCGCCGCAGTCCTTGGCCAGCGCCTCGAGGGCGGTGGCGACGGCCTGGTCGGCGTCGCGGTCAGTTAGCGTGCGTGAAACGTCCTGCAGAATCAAGCCCATAGCCAGACTCTTTGAGCCGCTCTCTAGGCCCGGCCCGACGTAGCGGTCGAACAGCACGACCTCGCGCAGCAGTCCGCCCAGGGCCGCCTGCAGGCTGGCCTCCAGGGCCGCCCAGGGGGTGGTTTCCGGGACGACGAGCGCGATGTCGCGGCGGACGGACGGGAAACGGGACAGTTCGCCGGCCCGGGGCACGTCGCGGGAGGCCAGCGGGGCCAGGTCGAGCTCAAAGCCGACCACCTCGCCGTCCAGGTCCAGGGCGCGGGCCAGGCGGGGGTGCAGGTGGCCGACCCAGCCGATGCGCTGGCCGTCACGCCAGACCGAGGCGCTGCGGCCGGGGTGGCCCCAGGGGCTGTCGTCCGGGCGGAATTCGGCGCGGGCTCCGGCCAGGGCCAGCAGGCCCTCGACCTCGGCCTTGAGGTCGAAAAAGTCCACGTGGCGCTCGTCCAGCGCCCACTGCTCGGCCGACTGCGGGCCACAGGCCACGGCTGCGATGCGCGGGGTTTCACGCGGTGCGCCTTCGGCCAGGTGGAACACCTTGCCCAGCTCGAACAGGCGCACGCGCGGCTGCTGGCGCGCGCGGTTGCGGCCCAGGGCCGACACCAGGCCCGGCAGCAGCGCCGTGCGCATCACGCCGAGTTCGGCGGTGAGCGGGTTGGCCAGGGCCACGGCATCCTTTCCAAGCTGCCAGGCGTCAAGCGTGGCGGCGTCAAGGAAGGCGTAGTTGATGGCTTCGATGAAATCACGGCCGGTCAGCTGGCGGCGCAGCACGGCGTCGGCCACGCGGGTTTCGCTGGGTGCGACCAGGCGCACCTCGCCGGTGGGCGTGGTGGTCGGGATGGTTTCGTAGCCGTGGATGCGGGCGATTTCCTCGACCAGGTCTTCTTCGATGGCGATGTCGAAGCGGCGGCTGGGCGGCAGTACCGACCAGCCGTCGGCATGCGCGGTCACCTGCATGCCCAGCGCGCGCAGGATGCGCTCGACCTCGGCGTCGGCCACGGCCACGCCCAGTACGCGCTTGAGGCGCGCGCGGCGCAGGGCCACGGGCTGGGGCTGCGGCAGGAATTCCGGCAGCACGGCCTCGGTGATGGCGCCGGCCTGGCCGCCCATGATTTCCAGCACCAGCGCGGTGGCGCGTTCGAGCGCCAGGCGCGGCA
>DNNT01000245.1 GCA_003497545.1 Arenimonas sp.
ACCGCCTCCATCCTGTCGAAAAAACTCGCCGCCGGCCTGGACGCGCTGGTGCTGGACGTGAAGTGCGGCAACGGCGCCAGCCTGCCCGAGCCCGCGCAGGCGCGTGCGCTGGCGCGGGAACTGGTGGAGGTGGCCAACGCCGCCGGCCTGCCCACGCAGGCCCTGGTCACCGACATGTCGCAGCCGCTGGCGCCCGCCGCCGGCAATGCGCTGGAAGTGCGCGTGGCCCTGGCCTGCCTGCGCGGCGAAGCGGTGGCGCCGCGCCTGGTGGAACTGAGCCTGCATCTCGCCGCCACCGCGCTGTGGCAGGGCGGCCTGGCGCCGGAACTCGATGCGGCGTACGCGCAGGCGCAGGCCNNCGCCAACGGCGCCGCGGCCGAACGTTTTGCACGCATGGTGGCAGTGCTGGGCGGGCCCACCGACCTGCTCGACGCGCCCGACCGGCATTTCCCGCCCGCGCCCTGCATCGCTTCGCTCGCTGCGCCGGCGGACGGCTGGCTGGCCGGCATCGACACGCGTGCGCTCGGGGAAGCCGTGGTGGACCTCGGCGGCGGCCGGCGCCAACCCGACGACCGCATCGACCCGCGCGTCGGCCTCGACGCCCTCCTTCCGCTCGGCACGCGCGTGCAGCGCGGCCAGCCCCTGCTGCGCGTGCACGCCGCCGACGAAAGCGCGCTGGCGGCCATGCTCGAACGCCTTACTTCGGCGGTGGCGATCCAGGCGCAAGCGCCCGCGCCTTCGCCGCTGGTGATCGACCGCGTCGGCGCCGGAGTCGCCAGCGCATGAGCCGCGTGATGCTGCTGGTGCTCGATTCGCTCGGCGTGGGCGCCTTGCCCGACGCCGCCGACTATGGCGACGACGGCGCCGACACGCTGGGCCACATCGCGCAGTGGTGCGCGCGCCCCGTGGCCGACGGGGGCCGCGGCCGCCCGCTGTCGCTGCCGAACCTGGTGGCCCTGGGCCTGGGCGAAGCGGCGCGCTGCGTCACGGGCCATACGCCGCCGGGCCTGTCGGGCCCCGTCGCCTCGCACGCCGTGCACGGCTGCGCGCGCGAACAATCGCGCGGCAAGGACACCGTGTCCGGCCACTGGGAACTGTGTGGCCTGCCCGTGCCCTGGGACTGGGGCCTGTTCCCGCGCCGCGAAGACACGCTGGCGCCGGAAGAACTCGCGCGCCTCGCCGCGGCCTGCGGCGTGCCGGGTTTCCTCGGCAACCGCCACGCCTCCGGCACGCAGGTGATCCAGGACCTGGGCGCCGAACACCTGCGCACCGGCCTGCCCATCCTGTATTTCTCCGCCGACTCGGTGATCCAGATCGCCGCGCACGAAGAAAGCTTCGGCGTCGGGCGTTTGCTGCAGGCCTGCGAAGGCGCGCGCCGGCTCGCGGACGAATGGCGCATCGGCCGCGTCATCGCCCGGCCTTTCCTGGGCTCTCCGGCGGAAGGCTTCCAGCGCACGCCGCACCGCCGCGACTACGCGGTGCCGCCGCCCGCGCCCACCCTGCTCGACCACCTGCACGATTCCGGCGGCGAGGTGGTGGCCGTGGGCAAGATCCGCGACATCTTCGCCGGCCGCGGCATCACCCGCGCGGTCAAGGCGCATGGCCTGGACGGGCTGGTGGACGCCACGCTCGCCGCGTTCGCCAGCGCGCGCGGCCCGGCCCTGGTGTTCACAAACCTCGTCGATTTCGACCAGGAATTCGGCCACCGGCGCGACGTGGCCGGTTACGCCGCCGCGCTCGAACACTTCGACACGCTGCTGCCGCGCCTGCGCGACGCGCTCGGCCCCGGCGACCTGCTGGTGCTCACCGCCGACCACGGCAACGACCCCACCTGGCCCGGCAGCGACCACACCCGCGAGCACGTGCCGCTGCTGGCCTGGGGCCCGCACCTGCGCGGCGCCGACGCCGGCGTGCGCGACAGCTTCGCCGACCTGGGCCAGTCGCTCGCGCACCGGCTCCGCCTGCCGCCGCTGGCCCACGGCACGGCCGCCTTCTGAGGACACCATGAGCCTGCACATCAACGCCGCCCCCGGCGATTTCGCCGCCACCGTACTGCTGCCCGGCGACCCGCTGCGCGCCCGCCACATCGCCCAGGCCTACCTTTCCGACGCGCGCGAGATCAGCAACACCCGCGGCATGCTCGGTTACACCGGCCAGTGGCGAGGCCAGCGCCTGTCGGTGATGGGCAGCGGCATGGGCATTCCTTCCTGCGTGCTCTACGCCACCGAACTGGTGCGCCAGCACGGCGTGCGCCGGCTGCTGCGCGTGGGCACCGGCGGCGCGGTGAAACCCGGCCTGCGCCTGGACGACCTGGTGCTGGCCGTGGGCGCCAGCACCGATTCGCGCGTGAACCGCCAGCGTTTCGGCGGCCACGATTTCGCCGCCGTGGCCTCCTGGCCGATGCTGCGCACGCTGGCCGACACGGCCGCGGCCGCAGGCCTGGCGCTGCACGCCGGCAACATTTTTTCGAGCGACCTGTTCTACCACCCGGACGACATGCTCACCGCGCGCCTCGCGGCCATGGGCATCCTGGGCATCGAGATGGAAGCCGCCGGCCTGTTCGGCGTGGCCGCCGCGGAAGGCGTGGACGCCGCCGCGCTGCTCACGGTGTCCGACCACCTGCTCGAGCACACCGCCATGGATCCGGCCGAACGCGAACAGGGCCTGGACCGCATGATCCGCCTGGCGCTGGACGCCGCGGCGGCGATGGAATCGGCCGCCACCTGATGACGCGGGCTCAGCCCGGCGGCAGTTCGAAGGCTTCCGGCAGCAGCGCGCCGATGGCGTGCCAGGCGGACGTGCCGTCGCCGGTGCGCCAGCCCACCCAGGCGTCCTTACCGAATTCGTGGATCAGCTGGCGGCAGGCGCCACAGGGCGGGATGGCGCGCAGCTGGCCGCCAGCGTCACGGGCGGCGATGGCCACGGCCACGATCTCCATGCCCGGGCCTTCGGCCAGCACCGCCGCGGCGATGGCGTGGCGCTCGGCGCAGCCGCCCAGCGGGAAGGCCGCGCTTTCGACGTTGCAACCGGCGTGCAGGTCGCCACCGCGGGTNNGGTCAGCACCACCGCGCCCACGCTCAGCCCGGACCAGGGCGCATGCGCCTGCGCCAGGGTGTGTTCGGCCATGGAAACCAGCACCTCGCGCTCCCGGGGATCGTGCATGGTGGCGCACCGTGTCGGCGCCGGATCGGCGCCCGCCCAGCATCACGCCTGCGCCCGGGGCGCGGATATGACGTGGATCAAGCGGGAAATGCCGATGGCCGCTTTCAGCGGCCGTCGACGGCGGCGCGGCCCAGGGCCGGGTCGTCGGTGAAAAAGGCGTCCAGGCCGGCCGAAAGATAGCGGCGGATTTCGCGCACCGAGCCGGCCTCGTTGCGGGCCGCCGGGCCGGCGTCGTCCTGGAAGCGCGGCTCCAGGAAATAGTTCTCGGGACGGAAGGTGTAGGCCACAACCTCCAGCCCGGCGGCGTGGGCGGCGTCCACGAGCGCGCTGCGCCAGCCGTCGCCCTGCGGCTGCAACTGCAGCATGGCGTAGGGCGGGCCGATCGCGTCGGCGTAGTCCGCCACCTCGCGCAGGCCTTCGGGCGACACCAGCCGCGCGTAGGGCACCGGCGTGCCGGCGGCCACCGTGTCGTAGGGCGCTGCGTCGGGCGCGCCCACCAGCTGCAGCAGGCGGATATTCCCGCCACGCGGCACCGCGGCGCGCAGCGCACGCAGGTTGGCGGTTTCGAAGGACTGGATCAGCACCGGCGCGCGGCGGGTGTAGGCGTGCGCGGCCAGCGCGTCGAGCAGCGGCTGCTCCATCGCCAGGTTGCGCTCGGCGAAATGGCTCGGGTGTTTGATCTCCGGCACCAGGCCGACCACCCGCCCGCGCTGTTCGGATTCCGCCGCCACCAGCGCCACGATTTCATCGAAGGTGGGCACTTCGAACCGGCCGTCGTTGGCAGTGGAGCGCAGCTGCGGCAGGCGTTCGCGCGCGCGCAGGGTCTTGAGCTCGGCCAGGCTGAAGTCTTCGGTGAACCAGCCTTCCACCCATTCGCCGTCCACCTGCCTGCGCGCCTTGCGGTCCGCGAATTCGGGGCGCGTGGCCACGTCGGTGGTACCGGAGATTTCGTTCTCGTGGCGCGCCACCAGCACGCCGTCGCGGGTCATCACCAGGTCGGGCTCGATGGCGTCGGCGCCGTCGGCGATGGCGCGCGCGTACGCGGCCAGCGTGTGCTCGGGCAGCCAGGCGCTGGCGCCGCGATGGGCGATGACCTGCGAACCTTGGTCGGATGGTTGCGGCATGGGAGTCGCTCCCTGGGTCGTCGGGTCCTGGAGCCAAGCCAGCAGAAGTAGGATGGAAAGCATTCTTGTAGAGTGCGAGTCGTTCCCCTTCCAGGCAAGAGGCCGCCCACGTGAAGCGCACCGTACTGTCCCACGCCCTGCTCGCCTGCCTGCTCCTGGCTCCCGCCAGCCAGGCGTCCACGCTGGACGCGCAGGCACTGGCACGCGACGCCATCATCGTCGACACGCACATCGACGCGCCGACGGTGCTGCTCTCGCGCTGGGCCGACCTGGGCCAGGCCGCGCCGGACCGCGAGTTCGACCATCCGCGCGCCAAGGCCGGCGGCCTGGACGTGGCCTTCATGTCCATCTACACCTCCGCCGCGCAGGACGCCGACGACAGCGCCTGGGGCGTGGCCAACCAGATGATCGATGCCGTCGAGGCGCTTGCGCACCGGCACCCCGGAAAATTCGCGCTCGCGCGCTCCCCGGACGACGTGGCGCAGGCCGTGGCCGAAGGGCGGGTGGTGCTGGCGCTGGGCATGGAAAACGGCGCGCCGGTCGGCGAAGACATCGGACAGCTGCGCTTCTTCTTCGATCGCGGCGTGCGCTACATCACCCTCGCCCACGGCGACAACAACGCGCTGGCCGATTCCGCCTACGCGGCGCAGCCCCGTTGGAACGGCCTCAGCCCGTTCGGACGCGAGGCGGTGGCCGAGATGAACCGGCTGGGCATGATGGTGGACGTGTCCCACCTCTCCGACGCCGCGGCGCGCCAGGCCATCGAGCTCTCGCGCGCGCCGGTGGTGGCGACGCACTCGGCCTTCCGCCACTTCACGCCGGGCTTCGCCCGCAACATCGCCGATGCCGAGGCGCTGGCGCTGGCCCGCAAGGGCGGCGTGGTGCAGGTGCCGTTCGGCACGCCGTTCGTGGACCCGCAGGCCGCCGCCGAAACCGCGGCCTATTTCGTGGCGCGGGCCGAACACGACCGCCGCGTGGCCGAACTTCGCGCGCAGGGCAAGCCGCTGCCCGCGGAGGATTTCGACGCCGCCTGGGACGCCGCGCACCCGCCCCGCTCCGTGCCCCTGGACCGCGTGCTCGACCAGGTGGACTACGGCGTGAAACTGCTGGGCATCGACCACGTGGGCATCGGCTCGGACTTCGACGGCGTGGGCGGCGCCCTGCCGGAGAACCTGCGCTCGGTGGCCGACTACCCGCGCCTGGTGGAAGGCCTGGCGGCGCGGGGCTACAGCGAACAGGACATCCGCAAGATCCTCGGCGGCAACCTGCTGCGCGCCTGGCGCGCGGTGCAGGACGCCGCCGCGCCCTGAGCCGGCGGCCCCCGCTTCAGCGCGCCGGCAGGATCTCCAGGTCCTGGTAGTTGTAGCTGAAGTCGGCGGTCGGCGAGACCGCCTTCATCGTGATGCGCGCGACCTTGCCCTCGGCATCCAGCGAGAACGTGACGTAGGCCGGCTCGATGGCCTCGTCGTCCCAGTCGGCGCGGAAGGTGTCGTGGCGGTGGTGGCTGAGCGTGGCCACCATGCCCGGCGACTGCGTGAAGTCCAGGCGCAGGCGCCCGCCCTCGAAAGCCACGCCGATGGGACCGTACCAGGCGTCGGCGTAGTCACCGGCGTAGGCGGCCAGCGGCAGCGAAGGCCGGCCCCGCCCGCCCTTGACGACGCCCGCCGCCGCGGCCGCCAGGGCATCGGCGCCGGCCTTCAGGCGCGCGGCGTTCCACTGCGCGAAGTCCGCCACCCAGTCGTGCTGCGCATCGGGCAGGCCGAGGTAATGGTCCAGCAGCTCGTTGCCGATGCCGCGCAGCACGTGCACGTCCTCGGAATTGATGGTGATGGCGATGCCGACGTCCTCCTGCGGCACCAGCACCACGAAGGTGAGCACGCCGAACACCGCGCCGCCGTGCTGCACCACCTTCACGCCCCGGTAGTCCTGCACGCTCCAGCCCAGCGCATAGGACTGGAACTGCGGCGTGGCGTCGGCGATGGGTTCGGGGAACGGCCGGATCGGCACGAGCACCTGCGGCGTCCACATCTCTCGCGCGGCGGCTTCGCTGAAGAGCCGGGCCGGGTCGCCGCCCTGCGCGCCGGGGATCGCGCCCTGCGCCAGCTGCACCTGCAGCCAGCGCGCCAGGTCGTTGGCGCTGGCGGCCAGGCCACCGGCCGGGGCCGCCGTCTGGCCCAGGCCGTCCTTCTCGTCCAGCACCTGCTGGCGCCCGAGCCCGCGCAGCGCGCCGTCGATGCGTGCGTGCGGCTGCGCGCGGTTGGCGTTGGCGAAGCGGGCGTCGAGCGTGGTGGTGGCGTGGCGCATGCCGGCGGGACGCAGCAGCCGCTCGAGCACGAAGTCTTCCCAGGAGCGGCCGCTGACGGCTTCCACCAGTTGGCCCGCCACCACGTACAGGATGTTGTCGTAGGCATAGCCGCTGCGGAAGCTGGTCTTGGCCTCGATGTGGCGCAGCGCCCGCACCACGTCGGCGCGGGAGCGCGAAGTGCGCGGAACGTAGAGCAGGTCGCCCGCGCCCAGGCCCAGGCCGCTGCGGTGCACGAGCAGGTCGCGCACCGTCAGCTCCCGCGTCACCCACGGGTCGGCCATGCGGAAATCGGGAAGGTGGTCGGCCACCGGATCGTCCCAGCCGAGCTTGCCCTCGTCCACCAGCACGGCCAGCGCGGCCGCGGTGAAGGCTTTGCCGGTGGAGCCGGTGGGGAAGATCGTGTCGGCATCAACGGGCTCGCGGCCGCCCAGCCTGCGCACGCCATAACCCCGGGCGAGCGCCACCTCGCCGTCTTCGACGATGGCGATGGCCAGCCCCGGTACGCCGTGCTGCTGCATGGCCGTTTCGATGCGCGCATCGAGATCGGCGGGAGGCGCGGCGGCGGCGCAGGTGGCGAACGTGGCGAGCAGCGGAGCGGCAAGACGGAACGGCCGGGACTTCATGTATGACGACTCCTGGGGCAACGGGATTCAGCGCAGGCAGGCGTCCACCAGGCGCTCGAAGGCGGCGCCGCCCCGCATCGGGTCGGCGACGGGCAGGCCGAGGCGCTGGCTTTCCGCCGCCATCAGCCGCCGCGCCTCTTCGGCCGGCAGCGCGCCGGTGTTGAAACTCAGCCCGGCACAGCGGATGCCGGGATTGGTGCGGCGGCCGAGGCGGATGGCCAGGTCGATCACCTCCTCCACGGCCGGGATCTCGAAATCGGGGTATCCGAGCATCCGGGTCCGTCCCGGCTCGTGGCACACCACGATCACGTCGGGCTGGCTGCCATGCAGCAGGGCCAGGGTCACGCCGGCGTAGGCCGGATGGAACAGCGAGCCCTGGCCCTCGATCACGTCCCAGTGCCCGGGCGCGGCGTCGGGCGAGAGCACCTCGGCGGCACCTGCGGCGAAGTCGGCCACTACGCCATCGAGTGGAATGCCGGCGCCCGAAATCAAAATGCCGGTTTGCCCGGTGGCACGGAAATCGGCGGCGTGTCCGCGCTCGGCGAAGGCACGGGCAAGCTTCAGTGCGGTGTACTTCTTGCCCAGCGCGCAATCGGTGCCGAGCGTGAGCAGGCGCTTGCCGGCGCGACGACGTCCGCTGGCGACCGGCAGGCCGGCGGGCGGCTCGCGCACATCCACCAACCGGCGTCCCAGTCTTGCCGCCACTTCACGCAGCGGCGCGATGGCCGCCAGGCGGGCATGCATGCCGCCCACCAGGTCCAGGCCGGCTTCCAGGGCTTCGCACAGCGTCGGCACCCAGTCCGGCGGAATCCGTCCGCCGGGCGTGGCGACGCCGATCACCATGGCCCGGGCGCCCGCCGCCTTCGCCTGCACCGGCGTGAGCAAGGGCAGGCCCGTGCTCACGCGAGCTCCCGGCAGAACGAATTCGCCGAGGCATCGCTCCGGCGCCCAGTCGCGCAGGCCAAAGGCCGTCTTGGCATAGGCCGGCTCGGTGATGTCGCCGAGGAAGAGCAGGTAGGGCTGCGGCAACGCGGTGGCTGGCGTGGCCACGGGCAGGGGGGTGTCGGTCATGGCAGGCCTGGGGCAAGGCCCGCCGGCCGGAGCCGGCGGGGTGGGAGGTCAGTCCCGGACTCAGAACCGGTAGTCGAACTGGAGACCGACCGTGCGCGGCTGGATCGGCACCGCGCGCAGCCAGGCCACCGCGCCGGTGAGCGCACTCTCGACGGTATCGATCGAGGAATAGCCCTTCTCGTCGGTGGCGTTGTTCAAGAACAGTCGCAGGTCCCAGGTGGTGTTGCCGACGCCGGCATACAGGTCCAGGGCGCCGTAGTGGCGCAGGTCCAGCGGCGCCGTCACCACTTCGTCGACGACCTCGCCGCCGACCAGCACGCGCTGGCGGTCGCTGGTCCCGGCCACGCGGTCGCCCACGTGGCGCCAGGCGCCGCCCACCCGTCCGGTCCATGCCTGGCCGACGTCGAACCGGTACTCGGCCGTGGCCGACCAGCTGATCTTGGGCACGTAGGGCATGCGGTCGCCGCCCAGGCCGCTCACCAGTTCGACGTCGAAGCCGGCCTGCGGCACCACCACGGGCTCGAAGTCGCTCTTGAGCTCGGCGCGGATCCACGAGGCGTTGAGGCCGAGGCGCCAGGCGTCGTTCGGACGGAATGCCAGGGCCATCTCGATGCCTTCGCTGGTCGCCTCGCCACCGTTGACCAGGCCGCCGACGCCGTTGACCGAGGTCGCGACCTGGATGTCTTCCCAGTCGATGGAATAGGCGGCGATGTCAATGAGGCCGCGGCCATCGGCGAAGCTGGCCTTCATGCCCAGCTCGGTGCTGGTGAGCATGGACGAATCCACGCTCGCCGGCAGGCCGACGACGGCGGCGTTGGGGCCGCCGGGCTGGTAGCCGGTGGCGACGCGGCCATAGACCATCACGTCGTCGTTGACCTGGAACTGCGGGCTCAGGCTCCAGGTGAAGACGTCCTCCTCGGACGTGCCACCCGTGGTACCCAGCGGCACCAGCAGTCCGGCGCTGACGTCCTGCACGTACTCCTGGTCATTGTTCGACTGGCGCACGCCGGCACCGAGCGAGAAGCGGTCGGTGAACTGCCAGCTGGCGTTCGCGAACACCGCCACTTCGGTGTAGTCACTGGGCAGGGAGAGGTCGGCCAGCACGCCGGCGATCTGGTCGAAGGGCGCCGGCAGCGGCGAACCATCGAGCTGGGTCAGGTCGACGAACTGGCCCTGGACGGCGTCTTCCTTGGTGTAGAACGCGCCGACCATCCAGGTCAGCGGGCCGTCGCCGGTCGAGACCAGGCGGAACTCCTGGGTGAACTTCTCGAGGTCCAGCGAATAGTCGACGCCCGAGGCGCCCGGCTCGGGCAGGCCGAGCAGCAGGTCGGCGACGCCGCCGAAGGGGATGGTGGCGTCGATCGCATAGAAGGTGTCCGTCTTGGACCAGCTGCTGGCGGAGACGAACGAGGTGGCGCCCAGGTCGACGTCGAAGGTCAGCGAGTACAGGTCGATGTCCTTGGAGAAGCCCGGCACCACCCAGTACTGGTCGGTGCGTCGCCCGAACACCAGGCCGCCGGTGTCGGCGTCCACCGCCTCGCCGGCGCGGCCGTCGATCGCCGTGCTCTGGCTGATCACCGACAGGCGCATGTCGACCTTGTCGCCGTCGTAGAAGAGCGCCGCGCGCGCGCTCTCCTGTTCGCCGGAGTCGATGTCCTCGCTGCCGTCGAAGGCGTTGTCGGTATAGCCTGCCAGGTCGTTGCGGGCGTAGCCGAAGGCCAGCCCCAGGCGATCCTGCTTGAGCGGCACGCTGCCGGTGAAGCGCACGTCCCAGCCATTGCCACCGTCGGCCACCGCATTGAAGCCGGCGCCGAAGCGGAAGGCGCTGGCGCCCAAGTCGGGTTCGCGGGTCACGTACTTGAGCAGGCCGCCCATGGTGCTGGCGCCGTAGAGCGTGCCCTGCGGGCCACGCAGCACCTCGATGCGGTCGAGGTCGAAGGGCAGGTAATCGAGCACCAGGGTGGTGGCGGCCTGGTAGAGGCCACTCGAACCCACCGGGACTTCGTCGATGTAGGTGCCCACCGTCGTGCCGGAAGACAGGGCGGCGATGCCGCGCATGGAGACCGACGTCAGTCCCGGCGCGCCGTTGTTCTGAACCTGCAGGCCGGGCACGTAGTCGGCGTAGTCGGACAGCTGGTTGGCGTTGAGGTTCTCGATCTGCTGCTCGTCGATCACGCTGATCGCGGCCGGCACGTCTCGCACGTCCTCGCTGCGTTTGCTGGCCGTGACCAGCACGGTGTCGAGCACGGTGGTCTCGCCCTCCTCCTGCGCAAGCGCCGGGGCGCCGGTGCAAAGCAGGGACAGGGCGATTGCCGCGACCAGGGGCTTGCGGGTGGTGGCAGGGTTGGAAGACCGCGTTTTCATTGGCCAAACTCCTCGTGGGCCGGTGGAACGGAAACCAGGGCCCGGGGCCCCGGTGGATGCAATGTCATGGGTGCACCGCCTGGGCGCCGGAAAGTCCGGGTTCGTGCCGGGCCACGCGCTCGACCGCGGGGTCCAGGCAACGCAGCAACAGCGCCGACAAGCCGGCGACGGCGGCGACCAGGGTGAAGAATCCGGCGGGGCCCATCGGCGTCCAGGCCATGCCCAGCACGCCGGCCAGCAAATTGCCGCCGAAGGCCGCGAAGAACCAGGCAGCGACGGTGGTCGCACGGTGCCGGTCCGGCGCCAGGCGGGCGAACAGGCCCAGGCCGACAGGCAGGATGAAAAGCTCGCCGATCGTGAGCAGCAGGAAGAACCCGACCAGCCAGGTCCAGTGGGTGCTGCCCTGCGCGCTGCCGGCCACCGCGGCCAGCAGGGCGTAGGCCAGCGCGACGCCAAGGGCGCCGGCGGCCATCCGGCGCACCGGGCGCGCGACCTGGCCGCGCTTTTCCCGGGTCGCCCACCACGCCAGCAACAGCGGCGTGAACAGGATCACGAACAGGGGATTGAGCGCCTGGAACCAGGCCATGGGAATCTGCGAGTCCGCGACCTGGCGGTCGATGCCGCTGGCTGCCCACAGCGCGATGGTGTTGCCCACCTGTTCGTAGGCGGCACGGAACAGCACCACGCACAGGCCGACGCCCAGCAGCAGCCGCAGTTTCGCCCGCAGGGCCAGGTCACCATCGGCCGTGGCAAGCGGCACCACCGGCGCCACGGCAACGGGCATCGCGTCGGGCAGGTGCCGGCCACCGGCCACGTAGATCGCGAGCCCGGCCAGCATGCCCAGGCCGGCGGCGCCGAAGCCATAGTGCCAACCGTAGATTTCGCCCAGCGCGCCGCAGACCAGCGGCGCCAGCAGGCCGCCGAGGTTGATGCCGAGGTAGTACACGTTGTACGCCGAGAAGCGGCGCGAATCCCCCGGCGGATAGAGCGCGTCGATCTGCGCCGGCAGGCTTGGCAGGAAAAGCCCGTTGCCCAAAGCAATGCAGGCAAGGGCCGGGAAAAAGAGCGTTTCGGACGCCAGCAGGAAGTGTCCCAGCGCCATGACGCTGCCGCCGATCAGCACCGCGCGGCGGCGCCCCAGCCAGCGGTCGGACAGGATGCCGCCCAGGATCGGGGTGAAGAACACCATGGCCGTGTAGACGCCATAGACCAGCGACGCCTTCTGCTGGCCGAACAGCAGCTGCTGGGTCATGTAATAGACCAGCAGCGCGCGCATGCCGTAGTAGGAGAAGGTCTCCCACATCTGGGTCAGGAACAGCACGGCCAGCCCGCGCGGCTGCCCGAACAGCGGCGCGGACGGCGCGGTGCTCACGAGCCCCACACCTCGTCGGCGCAGTGGATCAGCCCGTCGACGTAGCGCACGCCGGGTTCGCAGTCGCGGTCCAGGAAAGCCGCGCCGTCGAGGTCGACGATGTCGCAGTGCTGGCCGAGCACGAAGGCCGGCGCCATCGCCAGGCTGCTGCCCACCATGTTGCCCACCATCACGCGGCGGCCGAGTTCGCGCGCGCGACGCGCCATCAGCAGGCCTTCGGTAAGGCCGCCGCACTTGTCGAGCTTGATGTTCACCACGTCGAAGCGTGCGTGCCGTGCCTCGAGTTCGGCGAGGTCGAGGATGCTTTCGTCGGCCGCGACCGGGATGGGCCGTTCGACCTGGTCGAGCAGGGCTTCCTGGCCGCGCGAGAAAGGCTGTTCAAGCAGCGACACCTTCGCTTCCACCAGCACGGGCAGCAGTCTCGCCAGCCCGGCGGCATCGTAGCCCTGGTTGGCGTCCACGCCGATCCAGGCCGAAGGCAGGCGGGCACGGACCGCGAGCACGCGGGCGCCGTCCAGTTCCGGCTCGCCGGTGAGCTTGAGTTTGATCGCCCGGGCGCCGGCGTAGGAAGCCGCGCGCGCGGCCATTTTTTCCGGCGTGTCGGCGCCGGCGGTGAACGTGGTCAGCAATGGCCGGACGGCGTCGAGCCCGGCGAGCTGCCAAACCGTCTTGCCGCTGCGCCGCGCCTCGAGTTCCCACAGGGCGCAATCGAGCGCGTTGCGGGCGCCACCCGGGGGCAGCAGTTGCCGCAGGGCTTCGCGGTCGAGCCCGGCTTCGATCCGGCCCCGCAGCGCTTCGATGGTCGCCAGCATGTCGTCGGGCCGGTCGTCGCGGTAATAGACGCCCGCCGCTTCGCCGCGACCCACCACGCCGTCCTGGTGCAGCTCGACGCGGGTCACCGGCACGTGGTGGAACACGTGCCCGGTGATCACGAAGGGCTCCGCCAGCCGCAGCAGGTCGTTGCGGGCGACCAGCTGCAGGGATCCCGTCTGGCTTGCTGTCATGGCCGTCCCTGGCTCAGTAGTTGGCGCTGGCGCCGACCAGGTGGAAGGCCACGCCGATCCACAGCAGGTAGACGCACGAAGCCGCGAGCAGCAGGTTCCAGGCCTTGGCAAGGAGCGGGCGCGGGCCGCGCAGGGTTTTCCAGGCGCTCCAGAGCGCGCCCAGCGCAGCCAGCGGCAACGCGATGCCTGCCAGGATCCGAACCGAGATGACCAGCGCGTCCATGGCCGGGGACAGGCGCTCGAGGTCGCCCAGCAGCACGATCACGAGGCCGAAGCCGGCGGCGATCGCCACCAGCGACGCCAGCGCGGAGAGGCGGGCGATGCGGTGTGCGCGGGCCGCTTCACCCGACAGCCGGTAAGGCACGCGGTAATGGCGGCGCACCAGGGCGGACACCGGCCACGCCAGTACCGTCAGCAGCACCACCACGATGCCCGCGACCAGCAGCGGCAGCGTGGTCGCGCTGCGACGCTCGAACACCATGATCGCGGCATACGGCTCGATGCCGAAGCGCACGACCTTGCCGTCCACCACTTCCGCGGCGATGCGGTCGCCGCCGTCCACGTCCTGCCACAGCCACGGGCCGATGGCGCGCCACTTCTTCGGCGCGCCACCCGCGTCGACCATGGCCGGAACGGAAATCGTGCCATCCGGGTTCGCCACCACCGTGGTGCGGCCGAGCAGGTTGGCCAGGGCCATGAAGTTGCTGCCGGGGCGGCGGCTGCTGTCGTAGCTTCCGGCGATCTTCGCGGCCATCTCCTTGGCCATGGCCTCGTCGACGCCCGGGCCTTCCGGGTGCGGGCCCGGCAGGTAGCGGTCGGCGATGGCGCGCATCAGCGCCGTGCGCAGCTGCAGCGTGCTGCCGGGGCGGCCCGAGCTGTTGAAGGACACGAACACGCCCACGCCGTCGTCGGGGAACAGCTGCAGGTCGCTGTGGAACCACTGCGTGTCGCCGCCGTGGGCGATGGCGCGGCGACCGTTGACGCTGGTTTCGTAGAAACCCAGCATCATCTGGTTGAGCGGGCCGACGGTGGCCTGCCCGGTGCGGTGCATGGCCTCGGCCGTGGCCTCGGAGAGGATGCGGGCATCGCCATGCGCGCCCTTGCCCAGGTGCGCGAGCATGAAGCGCGCCATGTCCGCGCCGGTGGCGGCCAGGCTGCCGGCCGGGGCGAGGTTGATCAGTTCGTAGGGCTTGGGCTGTGCGTCCGACGCGCTGGCGTAACCCTGCGACATCTTCGCGAGCAGTTCGGGCTGCAGCGGCTGGCGGAAGCTGGACTGGCGCATGCCCAGCGGATGCAGGATGTGCTGCTCGACGTAGTCGTCGAACGACTGCCCGGACACGCGCTCGACGATGTAGCCGGCCAGGGCGGTGGCGTAGTTGGAATACGCCGGCGTGCTGCCCGGCACGTGGATGCGCTCGGGCACCCAGCGCTTGAGCGCGTCGCCCAGCGGCACCAGCTGCGAGGCGTCGGAACCGATCAGGCCGCGGATCTGCTCCTCCATGCCGGTGGTATGGGTCATGATCTGGCGCAGCGTCACGGGTTTGCCGTCGCGCTCGGGCAGCGTGAAGTCGACGTACTGGTTCACGTCGGCGTCCAGGTCGAGCTTGCCTTTTTCGACCAGCTGCATCACGGCTGTCCAGGTGAAGAGCTTGGACACCGAGCCGGGGCGGAACAGCGTGTCCTCGGGATCGACCGGCGCGCGGGCGGCCAGGTCGCGGTAGCCGTAGCCCTTCTGCAGCAGCACCTCGCCGTCCTTCACCACCACCACGACGGCGCCGGCGATGTCGCCGGTGTCGAGCGCCAACGGCATGAAACCATCCAGCCAGGCCTCGAGGTCCTGGCGGGCCGGCGACGGCCCGGTGGACGGGGCGTCGGCTTCGGCCGGGGCCTCGGCGGCCGCCGCGATGCCGGCGTCATCGGGAGGCGTCGCGCCCTCCTGTGCAGAAGCAGTGCCCAGCGCCAGCAAGCTGGCCAGCAGGATGGGACGGACGGAACGCAGCCGCATAGGGGAACCTCCGGAGACCAACAAGCAGGAATCGCAACCAGGCCAATCATGACCGTTTCGGGGCAAAAGCAGCCCTTTTGGAAAGAGTAGTCCTGATTGGAGAATTGTCAACCCGGTTCGAAATCGTGGACACTGGCGCAGTTTCCTGGAGGATTTCCCGGCATGAGTGCCCCCCATCCCACCATCGGCCAGCTCCTGCGCACCCTGCGGGCCCGCCGTGGCTGGACGCTCAAGGACATGAGCCAGCGCTGCGGCATCCCACTTTCCACCCTGTCCAAGGTCGAGCACGACCGCCTGAGCCTGACCTACGACAAGCTGCTGCAGATCAGCCAGCGCCTGGACATGCGCATGTCCGAGCTGTTCGCCGAACCGGAGGGCGAAGTCGAACGCCCCATCACCGCCCGCCGCAGCATCGGCCGCGAACAGGACGCCATCCGCGTCACCACGCCCAACTACGACTACTACTACCTGTGCCCCGAACTGCGCCGGAAACGCATGATCCCGGTGCTCACGCGGGTTCGGGCGCGCAGCCTGGAGGAGTTCGGCGACCTGATCCGCCATCCCGGCGAGGAGTACATCCACGTGCTCGAGGGCCGCATCGTCGTGCACACCGAGTTCTACGACCCGGTGGTGGTCAATGCCGGCGAAGGTGTCTACATCGACTCAAGCATGGGCCACGGCTACGTGGTGGCCGAGGGCTGCGACGAGGCCCTGCTGCTGGGCGTGTGTTCGAGCGCCGATGACCAGCTGATGCAGTCCCTGCTCAACCTGCACGAGCCCGCGCGCGAGCCGGGCCGGGAACCGACGCGCTGATTCCCTAGGCGCCCAGCGCCCGCGCCGCCCGCGCCTGCAGCCGCGCCACCAGCGCTTCGGGCGCGGCGCCGTCGCGGGTGAAGGCGAAGGCGTGTTCGGCATCGAGCCGGCGGTCGAGCCAGATGCCTTCCTCCGAGGCCAGCCGCGGCCGCGTGGCGGCCAGCCAGAGCGCGGTGTCGGCGCCCTCTTCCGCGGTTCGCAGCACGGGGCGGAAAAAACGCCGGAAACCCGGCAACGCGCTGCGCACGCCGTCGGTGTCCACCCAGCCCGGGTGCATCACCCAGGCGCGCGGGGCGTTTTCGCCCAGGCTGTTCCAGTAGTGCGTGAGCGCCACCTGCGCGCGTTTGTGCTGGGCATAGGCGACGAAGCCGTTGTGGCGTTCGGCGTCCGCGGCTTCCAGTGCGTCGAGGTCGAGCGCGGCGCCGTACATGCCGCCCGAGCTCATCGAAATGATGGCCGAGCGCGGGCCCAGCGCGCCGCCGCGGCGCAGCGCGGCGTCGAGCACCCAGTGACCCAGCAGGTTGGTGGCGAAACCGCGCTCCACGCCTTCGGGCGTGCGGATGAATTCGTGGCACATCAGGCCGACGTTGTGCACCAGCACGTCCACCGGGCCGGCGGCCGCGATGGCCGCGCCGGCGCGCTGCACGTCCTGCATCAGCGACAGCTCGGCCAGCACCGGCGTGATGCGCCCGCGGTCGAGCGCGCCCCCGGCCAGGGCCTCGAGCTTGCGGCCGTCGCGCGCCAGCGCCAGCACCTGCGCGCCGCGCGCCGCCGCGCCCAGGGCGATGGCGCGGCCGATGCCGCCGGTGGCGCCGGTGACCACCCAGCGCTGGCCGGTGAAATCGGCGTCGAGGCGCGCGTCGCCCACGCGCCGGCGGAAGCCCAGCCGCGAGAACGGCAGGGCGAAGCGGGCATAAAACACGAGGGCGCCGATCGCGTTTTTCATGCCGCCACTGTCCGCCATGCGCCGCCGTCAGCGGGTGAAGGCGGCCGGACGCGCGCCGATCGGCTCCAGCAGCAGCCGGCCGGGCTCGCGCTCCACCCGGAACCAGGCCTCGCGCAGCGCGCCGGCCAGGGCGGCGGGATCGTCGTACAGGCACTCGCCCACGCGTTCGCCCTCGATCTCGAAATAGCGCGCCACCAGCGTGTCCTGGCCCACTTCCAGCAGCACCGTGCCGTTGCGGCGGGTCTGGGCGTAACGCAGGCCGGGGTAGCCGGCGCGCAGCAGGCCGTCGAGGTGTTCGGCCAGGCGCGCGCCGGCGGCGCGGGTGGCCTCGTCGCCGCTGGCGTTTCGGGCGAGGATGGCGCCCAGCGGCTTCGACGACACCGCCGGCACCGTGAACTCCACCACCGACTTGCGGTGCTGGCTGGCGAAGCTGGCATGGATGTCGCCGCTGAGCAGCACCGCACCCGGGCCGGCGAAGCGGTCGAGCCAGGCCTCGCGCTCCACCGGGAAGCCGTCCCAGTGGTCGACGTTGAGCAGCACCTCATGCGCCCAGGCCGGCGGCGCCTGCACTTCCGGCCGGCGCAGGTCGAGCCGCAGCGGCGTGAACGACACCGAGCTGCCGATGAAGCGCCAGTCGGCGTCGGCGTGGCGCGCCAGCGTGGCGTCGAGCCAGGCCGACTGCACCTCGCCCAGGGCGCTGCCGATTTCCGCCGCGCGCAGGGCCGCCAGCAGGCCGTAACCCTCGGCCAGCACGAAATAGCGGCTGCCGACGGCGTCGAACAGGCGCGACTTGCCCACGCCGGCCCAGCTCAGGCCGCGCGGCAGGTCGGGCGTTTCCGGGATTTGCCCGGCGTCGAGGAAAAACGGCGCGCCGGCGTCGTGCCGGGCCAGGATGGCGTTGGCCACCGGCAGCGCGATGGGCGCGGCCAGGATGGCGCGCACGCGGCGGCGCACGACGTCGGTGGCCAGCCCTTCCGCGCGGTAGGCGCGGGTGAGCGCGCGCGCCAGCGGACGGCGCCAGCGGCGGTGGTCGGGGTCCGACAGGTGCACGTAGGGCTGCAGGCGCGGGCGCCATTCCTCGAAGGTTTCGCCGATCTTGGGCAGCGCCTCGCGCAGCGCCGGCTCGTCGTAGGCCAGGCCACCGGGGAAGGCGTCTTCCGGCACCAGGTGGTCGGGGCGCGCGCTGCGGTAGTCGGTGAAGGCCAGCGCGGCGCGCTTGCCGAAGCGGAAGTCGCGCCAGATGCGCGCGTTCGGGTGCAGCGCGCCGTCGTCCACCGAGGCGCCCTCGAAACCGCCGCCCAGGTCGGCCGGCATGTATTCGAACCAGGCCTGCTCGGCGGCGCGGCGGCGGGTGGCGTCGCGTTCGTCGCGGCGGCCGTCGTGGAAGGTGGCCACGTCCTGCCAGCTGTCGTCGGCGAATTCGTGGTCGTCCCAGATGGCGATCAGCGGCGCGGATTCGAGCAGCTGCTGCAGCACCGGGTCGGTGCGGTATTCACGGTGCAGCTGGCGGTAGTTGTCGAGGCTGNNGCGTCCTCGAACACGATGCGCCGGCCGGCGCCGTCCTGGAAGGAAGGATCGCCGGTGGTTTCGTAGACGAAATCGCCCAGGTGCAGGATGGCGTCGAGCTCCTGCCCGAGCAGCGGCAGCAGGGTGTTGTACCAGCGCCCGTTGAAGTCCTGGCAGCTCATCACGGCGAAGCGCAGGTCGCGGTCGGCGTCGGGCGCCGGCGCCGTGCGGGTGCGGCCGGCGGGCGAGGCGCGGTGCACCCCGTCCTCGCCCACGGCGACGAAGCGATAGTGCCAGCTGCGGTCGGGCTCCAGGCCCTGCACCTTCACCTTCAGGCAGCCGTCGGTGGCGGGGCCGACGCGGAAGGCGCGCTCGACGCGCACGGCCTCGAAGCCCGGGTCCTCGGCCACTTCCAGGACCACGTCCTGACCCCAGGCCGCGGGCGCCAGGCGCGTCCACAGCACCACGCTGCCCGGCTGCGGGTCGCCCGAGGCCACCGACTGCGGGAACAGCGCCCGTTCCACCGCCACGGCCGGCGGCAGGCGTCGCGCCGTGGCCGGCAGGGCCAGCGCGGCGGCGGACAGGGTGAGCAGCTTCAGGGCGGTGCGACGGCTGATGACGGTCATGGCAGGGACACGGGTGGGGGCCGCCTATTGCAGCCTGCCACCTTTTCAGCGGCATGACCCCGGGGCTTCATTTAACGCAATTGCAACGGGCCGGCGACACCCTCGATAGTCCTTTCCCGAGCCCCTTACCGGAGCCTTCCCGATGCGTCGCCCCGCCCGCCTTGCCGTCGCCATCCACGCCAGCCTGCTCATGCTCGCCCTGCCCGCCGCCGCGCAGGACGCGCCCGCGGAGGAAACCACGCCGGCCACCATCGACACCATCGTCGTCACCGCGCAGAAGCGCGAGCAGCAGGTGCAGGAAGTGCCCATCGCCATCAGCGCCTACTCGGGCGACTTCCTGGAGAACTTCGGCGCCACCGACCTCACCGACATCGGCAACCTGGTGCCGGGCCTGGAGATCCAGGAGCAGAGCCCGAACAACCCGGGCTTCGTGATCCGCGGCATCACCTCCGACAGCGGCGAGGCGTTTTCGCCGCCGCGCGTGTCGGTGTTCCAGGACGGCGTGTCCATCTCGCGCGCCCGCGGCGCCGTGGTGCAGCCCTTCGACCTCGAGCGCGTGGAAGTGCTGCGCGGCCCGCAGGGCACCCTGTTCGGCCGCGGCGCCCAGGTGGGCGCGGTGCACTTCGTGCAGAACAAGGCCTTCCAGGGCCACGAGAGCAGCTTCACCCTGGGCGCCGGCAGCGACCAGTACCGCAAGATGAGCGGCGTGGTGAACACGCCCATCACCGACGCCCTGGCCGCGCGCCTGGCGATCTACCACGAGAGCAACGAGGGCTTCGTCGAGAACCTGGCCGGCGGCCGCCTCAACGGCAAGGACACCACGGCGCTGCGCCTGGGCTTCGGCCTGGACATCGACGACGGCAAGCGCGTGGACGTGATCTTCAACCACCAGAAGGACACGCCGCCGGGCACCGCCTTCCGCACGCCGGTGCTGCCGACGCGCGCGGGCAGCACCGACCTGTTCGACTACACCGCCGACCTCAACCGCGGCGAGCAGCTGGGCCTGGACCGCACCGTGAACGGCCTCACCATCCTGGGCGAGTTCCGCATCAATGATTCCTGGAGCCTGTCCACCATCACCGGCTGGCGCGAGTTCGCCTCGCTCGAGCAGTTCGACGCCGACGGCTCGCAGCTCAACGCGCTCGAGTTCGCCGAGGACGTGGAAGGCGACCAGGTGAGCCAGGAGTTCCGCTTCAACTACGACGGCGGCGGCGCCTTCCGCGGCTTCGCCGGCTTCAGCTACTACGACGAGGACGGCTTCCAGCGCGTTCCCTTCATGACCGACGAGCGCCAGCTCGCCGCCCTGCTCTCGCCGGCCCTGAGCGCCGGCGTGGGCGCGGCCACCGGCGGCCTGATCCAGCTGCCCATCGTCAGCCCGCTCAACCCGAACCTGACCCCGTTCCTGGGCTACACCGCCTTCCCGGCGCTGGGCATCCCGGGCATCCCGCTCGGCTTCCCGCTGCCGCTGAGCGCCAGCTACGGCGAGGAGTACACCAACTTCGGCAGCGCCAAGGCCTGGGACGTGTTCGCCGACGGCACCTGGTCGGTGAACGACCGCCTGGAGCTCACCCTGGGCCTGCGCGGCACCCACGAGAAGCTGCGCTCGGGCTACGAGGCGCTCAACTACGGCGGCTTCAGCGCGCTGGGCCAGGTGCTGCCGGCCGCGCCCACCACGATCGCCTTCCCGAACATGCTGTTCCAGCCGGTCGCGCGCACCTATGCCGAGGACAGCTTCAGCTCGGCCGTGGGCCGCGCGGTGGCCAGCTATATCTTCTCCGACACGCTCACCGGCTACGCCAGCGTCTCGCGCGGCCGCCGCCCCGACGTGATCGAATTCGCCCTGGGCGAAGACGGCACGCCCAACGAAGTGCCGGCCGAGATCCTGGTGAGCTACGAGCTGGGCCTGAAGGGCACCGCCTTCGGCGACACGCTGGCCTACGACGTGGCCGTGTTCAACTACGACTACAGCAACTTCCAGGCGCAGGTGCTCAACCCCAACGGCCTGGGCACGATCACCGCCAACGGCGGCAACGCCAGCGCCACCGGCGCCGAGCTGTCGATGATCCTGCGCGCCACCGACGGCCTGCGCGCCTTCTTCAACTACGGCTACATCGATGCCACCTTCGACGAGCGCGACGACAACGGCAACGAGCAGACCCTGGCCGGCAACCGCTTCCGCCTGACCCCGGAACACTCGGCCTCGGCCGGCCTGGACTGGCAGTTCAGCGTGGGCGACGGCAAGGTCGGCTACCTGCGCCCGAGCTGGAACTGGCGCTCGCAGGTTTACTTCGAGGACCAGAACCAGCCGGGCATCGAGCAGGCCGGCTACGCCCTGGTGGACGTGCGCGCGGGCGTGATCTTCGGCGGCGGCAAGTGGGAGCTGGGCGCGTTCGTGAAGAACGCCACCGACAAGGAATACCTGATCGACGGCGGCAACACCGGCCAGAACTTCGGCCTGCCGACCTTCATCGTCGGCGCCCCGCGCACCTGGGGCCTGGAGTTCACCGGGCGGTTCTGATCGGCACGTCGCGGGGCGGCCACGGCCGCCCCGCCATCAGTAGTGGTACCGGGCGGCGGCAATCATCAGGATGCCGTCGCCGACCTTGTGGACGAGCCGGTGCTCGTTGTCGATGCGGCGCGACCAGTAGCCGGCCAGGGCGTGGCGCAGGGGCTCGGGCTTGCCGATGCCCTGGAAGGGATCGCGCTCGATCGCCTTGATCAAATCGTTGATGCGCCTGAGCATCTTCCTGTCGGCCTGCTGCCAGTGCAGGTAGTCCTGCCAGGCATGGTCCGAGAACTGCAGGATCACTCGGCGAGTTCCCGCACCTTCCCCTGGCCGCCCTCGAGCTGCATGACCGACTCCAGCAGCCGCCGCGCATTCTTCGGACTGCGCAGCAGGTAAGCCGTCTCCTCCATCGCCTTGTAGTCCTCGAGGGAGAGCATCACCACCGCCTGCTGGTTGCTGCGCGTGATGATCACCGGCTCATGGTCGCTGACCACGCGGTCCATGGTTTCGGCCAGGGTGGCCCGGGCGGCGGTGTAGGTGATGGTATCCATGGCAGGCTCCGGACTTGTACAGGAAACTGTACATATCCGAGGTCCCGAATGCAATCAGGAGACTCCCCGGGGCGGTGTCCGCGGAAGGCTATTCCGTGCGCAGCGAAGCGATGGGATCCAGGTCGGCGGCCTGCTTGGCGGGGTAGACGCCGAAGGCCAAACCCACGGCCGTGCACAGCAGCACCGCCACCGCGATGGGCAGCGGCGCCCAGGCCACGTCCCAGCCGGCCAGCGTGGCGATGGCGTAGGCCAGTGCGATGCCGAAGGCCACGCCCAGCAGCGCGCCGGCGACGCAAATGACGGCCGCCTCGCGCAGGAACTGCGCCACCACGTCGGTGCGGCGGGCGCCGAGCGCGCGCAGCAGGCCCACTTCGCGCCGGCGCTCGAGCACGTTGGCCAGCATGATGTTCATGATGCCGATGCCGCCCACCAGCAGGCTGACGCCGGCGATGGCGCTCATCACCACGCGGAAGATGCGCTGGGTCTGCTGGTGCTGGGCGAACAGCTGCGCGGGGATGACCAGGCTGTAGTCGTCGGCGCCGGCGTGGCGCTGCCGGAGCAGCGCGGCCAGCACCTGCGCGCCTTCGCCGATGCGTTCGGGCGCGTCCACGCGCACCAGCAGCCGGTCCACTTCGTCTTCCATCGGCTGCAGGCGGAAGCGCGCCAGGCCGCTGGCCAGCGGCACGAACACGCGGTTGCTCTCCAGACCCAGCGGCACGCCCTGGAAGCGGTCGGCGCTGAGGTCGCGGTCGGCCAGCACGCCCACCACTTCCAGCCAGGCGTGGTTGACCTTGACGTGCTGGCCCACCGCGCCGCCCTGCGGGAACAGGCTGCGCGCGGCCTGGTGGCCGAGCACGGCCACGGCGGCCAGGGCGTCCTCGTCGGCCTGCGTCAGCGCGCGGCCTTCCGCCACGCGCAGCGAACCGAGTTCGAAGAAGCTGGGCGAAATGGCGCTGGCCTGGGCGTCGCTGGCGGCGTGGTCGCTGGCGACGACGTCGGTGCGCAGGCGTTTTTCGGCGGCCATGGCCACGGCGCCTGGCACCACGTCGAGCGCGGCCTGCGCGTCGGCGCGGGTGAGCCCCAGGCTGCGGGCGCGCAGTTCGCGCAGCGAGGTTTCGTCGAAGGTCTTGGCTTCCACCACCAGGTTGGTCAGGCCCAGGCCCTCGACCAGGCGCAGCGCCTCGCGCCGGCTGCCCTCGCCCACCGCCTGCATGGCCACGATGGAGCCCACGCCGAACACCAGGCCCAGCAGGGTGAGGCCGGTGCGCAGCTTGCGCCGGGCCAGCTCCTCGAAGGCTTCGCGCCAGGCGACGCGGTCGTTGAGGTGGCGCCATTCGATCATGGCGCGGCCCCCGCTTCGTCGCCGGCGGCGGGCGTTTCCGCTGCCAGCAGCACGCGTTCGCCGGCGTCCAGGCCCGACAGCACCTGGGTGCGCGCGGGGCCGCGCTTGCCGAGCACCACCGGGCGCCGCACCGGTTCGCCGCCGTCAAGCACGGTGNNAGGCCTGGTCGCCTTCGCCCGACAGCGCCACGTTGGGCACGGTGAACGCCTCGGGCGCCGACAGCAGGATGACGCGTCCGGTGAAGGCCTGGCCCGGCACCCAGCCGTGCCGCTTCGCCGCCCCGGCCGGCACGCTGGCCTTGGCGGAGACGAATTTCGCCGGGTTCTGCCGGCTCACCGCGCGCGGCGCGCTGGCGACCCAGGTGATCTCGCCCACCGCCTGCTGGCCCGGGTGGCCCAGCGGCGCCAGTTCCACCTTCTGGCCCAGGGCCAGGCCCTGCGCTTCCTGCTGCGGCAGGCGCAGCTCCACTTCCAGCGCCTCGATGTCGGGCAGGTTGGCGAATTCGGCGCTGGCCCACATCTGTTCGCCGATGCGCGGCAGTTCGCCGCTCCAGCTGATGACCAGCATGAAGATGCCGTCATGCGGCGCGCGCAGCTCGAGCGCGTCCAGGTCGCCGCGCTTGTTGGCGGCGTCGGCCTCCAGGGTGTTGCGCTGCACGCCCAGCACGTCGAGTTCGGCTTCGCCGCGCTGCGCCGACTGGTCCTGGCGCCAGCGCAGCACGCCGGTTTTTTCCTGCAGGAATTCTTCGTCCTCCACCGCGTCGAGCACGACGTTGCGGGCCAGGGCCTCGAAGTCGGCGCGGGCGTAGCGACGGGCGATGGCCAGGGCCGATTCGGCCTGCGCCAGTTCCACTTCGACGCGATCGAGCCCGACCTCGAGCTCGCCTTCCTTGCTGGCGCGCGCCAGGGCGTTGCGCTGCAGGTCGAGCAGG
>DNNT01000089.1 GCA_003497545.1 Arenimonas sp.
GGCCAGTTCCTCGGGCTTGAGGATCTCCTCGGCGCCGCGGCCGATCAGTTCAAGGGCGGAGTTCAGGTCGGACATGGCAATCGGGATTCCGTGGTCGGGCAGACGCCGGGAGGAGCCCGGCCGTTAAATGGAGGTTAATGGAAAGTTAAAGCGCGGAGGGCGAAAAATCCAGCCGCGACAAGGGTTTGACGCGACTATTTCCGGCTGGTTATCGTACCGCGACATCAGGCCCCAGCGGGGAAAGCCCTTGCCACACCGCGATTCCTTCTCCCTCCGCCGCTGGTCGCACGAACATTGGGTCCTGGCCAGTCTGTTCGCTTCCCTGGCGATCCTGGTCGGCACCATCGTCCCAGGCTTCGCCTCCGCAATGCGCGGCGCCGACGTCGCCGCCAACCGGAGCATCCTCCCGCTGGCCCTTCCCCCGCTGCAGCTGGCCGACGCGCGCGCCAGCGCCGCCAGCCGCGCCTGGCAGGTCGTCACCGTGCAGAGCGGCCAGACCCTGGGCGCGCTGTTCGAACAGATGGGCGTGCCCGCCACCGTGATGCACCAGGTGCTGGAATTGCCGAGCGCCCGCCAGGCCCTGTCGCGCCTTCGCGCCGGCGCCGAGCTGGCCTTCGACCTGGGCGAGGCCGGCGAACTGCGTGGCCTGCGCTTCGACCGTGACGAAGCCGCCCGCGTCGAAATCACTGCCGCCGATGGCGACTTCAAGGAAAAGGTCATCGAGCGCCCGCTCGAGCGCCGCGTGATGATCGCCAGCGGCGAGATCGACAGCTCGCTGTACGCCGCCGGCGAAAAGGCCGGCCTGGGCCCGGCCATCATCAACCAGATGGCCAACGCCTTCTCGTATGACATCGACTTCACCCAGGACCTGCGCGTCGGCGACAGCTTCCAGGTGGTGTACGAGGAAGTCTGGCGCGACGGCGAGCGCCTGCGCAGCGGCGAAGTGGTGGCCGCCAGCTTCACCAACCGCGGCAAGGAATTCACCGCGCTGCGCTACGAGCGCAACGGCAAGTCCGAGTACTTCGACCTCGCCGGCCGGCCGCTGAAGAAGGGCTTCATGCGCATGCCGATCGAGTTCGCGCGCATCAGCTCGCGCTTCAATCCGCGCCGCAAGCACCCGGTGCTGGGCACGGTGCGCGCGCACAAGGGCGTGGATTACGCCGCGGTCACCGGCACGCCGATCATGGCGGCGGGCGATGGCCGCATCGCCTTCGCCGGCTGGCAGAACGGCTACGGCCGCACCATCGTCATCGACCATGGCCGCGGCTACACCACGCTGTACGGCCACATGTCGCGCCTGGGCAAGTACAAGGTCGGCCAGCGCGTGCAGCAGGGCAGCACCATCGGTTACGTCGGCGCCACCGGCCTGGCCAGCGGCCCCCACCTGCACTACGAATTCCGCGTCAACGGCGCCCACCGTGATCCCCTGACCGTCACCATGCCCAAGCCCGATCCGCTCACCGGCGCCGAACTCGCCCGCTTCCGCGCCGCCACCGCGCCGGCGATGGCGCAGCTCAAGCGCGTCGGTGACGTGCGCCTGGCCGCGCGCTGACGCCATGGCTTCCGCGAATACCCAGCCCGCCGCCACCGACGGCGGGCTTTTTCTTGGCCTGATCTCGGGCACCAGCGTGGACGGAATCGACGCCGCACTGGTGCGCTTCTCGCCCGCGCCGCAGGTGCTGTTCGGCCGCACCTATCCGCTGCCGGCCGCGCTGGCGGACGAGGTGCTTCGCCTGTCGCAGGCCGAGGCGCGCATCACGCTCGACGAGGCCGGACGGCTCGACACCCGGCTAGGCCAGGCGTTCGCGGCCGCCGCCCTGCAGGCGCTGGCCGACAGCGGCATGGCGGCGCGCGACGTCACCGCCATCGGTTCGCACGGCCAGACCCTGCGCCACGACCCGCGCGGCGATGCCCCGTTCACGCTGCAGCTCGGCGACGCCAACGTCATCGCCGAACGCACCGGCATCACCACGGTCGCCGACTTCCGCCGCCGCGACGTGGCCGCCGGCGGCCACGGCGCACCGCTGATGCCCGCCTTCCACGCCGCCGTGCTGCGCGCGGAGCACGAAGAGCGCGCGGTGCTCAACCTCGGCGGCATCGCCAACCTCACCCTGATGCCGCGCGGCGGCGTGGTGCGCGGCTTCGATACCGGCCCGGCGAACGGCCTGATGGACGCCTGGTGCCTCGAACACCGCGGCCAGCCCTACGACCGCGACGCCGCCTTCGCCCGCGAGGGCCACGTGGATGAAACGCTGCTGGCCACGCTCATGGCCGACCCCTGGTTCGCGCTGCCGCCGCCCAAGAGCACCGGCCGCGACCAGTTCCAGCTGCAGTGGCTGCGCGCGCGAATGGGCGGACAAGCGCCGGCCGACGTGCAGGCCACGCTGTGCGAACTCAGCGCCGCCACCGTGGCCGACGCGCTTCGCCGCGAACAGCCCGGCTGCGCGCGCCTGCTGGCCTGCGGCGGCGGCGCCCACAACCCGCTTCTGATGCAGCGCCTGGCGGCACGCCTGCCCGGCGTCGCCGTGGCGAGCACCGCCAGCGTCGGGCTTGATCCGGATTTCGTGGAAGCCGCCGGCTTCGCCTGGCTGGCCCGGGAAACCCTGGCCGGGCGCTCCGGCAATTTGCCGGCGGTCACCGGCGCGGCGGGCCCGCGCGTGCTGGGCGCCGTCTACCGCGGCTGATCAGCCGCCGGGTTTCTTCTTGGCGTCGACCATGTACGACGGCGCATCGTCGGGCAGGCTGTTGAGCGCCGCCATGGCCTCGGCGAAGGCGCGGCTCTCGTCGTCGTTCCAGGAGCCGGTGAGGCGGGCGATGTCGCCCGGCTCGGGCGCGGGCTCGGGCTCGATGATGCCCAGCGCCTGCTTGATCAGGTGCAGGATCACGTCGTTGAGCGGCCAGCCCTTCTGGCGCGCCATCTCCTTGATGCGCTCGGCCACTCGCTCGTCGATGTCGCGGAGCAGGAAGTCGGCCATGGCCTCGATCCTCGGGGGGACGACCAGCATACGGCCACGGGCCGGGACTGCAAGCCTTGCCGGCCCGCGCCGGGCCCCGGGGTCAGCCCCGGCTCAGCCGGCGCCGCCCTTGTAGCCGGCGTCGCCGAGCGAGCGCTCGATGAGGCCTGCGCGCAGCATGTAGAGGTAAAGCAGCACGCCCGGCAGTGCCACCAGCGTGGTCAGCACGTAGAACTGCACATAGCCCAGCGACTCGATCAATGCGCCGGCGGTGGTGCCCGTGACCAGCCGCCCCACCACGCTCGCCGCCGCCGACAGCAGCGCGAACTGGGTGGCCGTGAAGGCCAGGTTGCACAGCGCCGACAGGTAGGCCACCACGACCACGCCGCCGATGCCGCTGGCCAGGTTCTCGAAGCCGATGGTGAAGGCCAGCAGCGCGTTCGAATGCCCCACCGAGGCCAGCCAGGCGAAGCTGAGGTTCGAAGCCGCCATCAGCACCAGCGCGATCAGCACCGAGCGCTTCATGCCGATCGCGGCGTACATCATGCCGCCCACGAAGATGCCGGCGAGCATGGCGACGAAGCCGAAGCCCACGTCGTAGGTGGCGATCTCGTCGTTGGAAAAGCCCAGGTCGTTGAGCAGCAGGCGCAGCGTCAGGTTGGCCAGGGTGTCGCCGATCTTGTGCAGCAGCACGAACAGCAGCACCAGGAAGGCACCGCGGCGCCGGAAGAATTCCAGCAGCGGGCCGGCGGTGGCTTCCCAGGCTTGGCGCAGGCCACGATGCGCCGACACCGCCACGTGCCGCGCCGGTTCGCCCATCACCAGGCCGGCCAGCATCGCCGGCAGCGCGAACGCGGCGCACAGCAGGTAGGCCAGGGTCCAGCCATGACGCGCCGCCACGTACAGCGCCAGCGAACCGGCCGCGACCGAACCGATGCGCCAGCCATATTGCGACATGCCCGAGCCCACGCCGAGTTGCTCGGGCTTGAGCGTTTCGATGCGGTAGGCATCGATGACGATGTCGTAGGTGGCTCCGGCCGCACCCACCGCCACCGCCGCCAGCGCGAACAGCGCCAGGTCGGCCTTGGGATCGGGCACCGCCAGCCAGGCCACCGCCAGCATCGCCAGCACGCCGGCCAGCACCAGCCACGACACGCGCTGGCCCAGCCTGCCCAGCAGCGGCAGGCGCACCGAGTCCACCAGCGGCGCCCACAGGAATTTGAAGTTGTAGACCAGGAAGGCCAGCGAAAACGCCGTCACCGCCTTCTTGTCGATGCCGTCCTGGGCCAGGCGCGTGGTGAGCGTGGCGCCGATCATCGCGTAGGGAAAGCCCGAGGAAATGCCCAGCGCCAGCGCCGCCAGCGGCTCGCGCTGGACATAGGGACGCAGGCCGGCGAGGAGGCGCTCGGCCAGGCTCATGCGTATTCCACCAGGTAGGGCGCGTGGTCGCTGAACTTCGGTTCGGGGAAGATGGCGCAGCTCCTGAGCTTGTCGCGCAGCGAAGGCGTGACCACCTGGTAATCAATGCGCCAGCCCACGTTCTTGGCGCGCGCGGCGCCGCGCTGGCTCCACCAGGTGTAATCCTCGCCCTCGGGGCGCAGGTGCCGGTAGCTGTCCACCCAGCCCTGCTGGCCGAACAGCAGGTCGAGCCAGGCGCGCTCCTCGGGCAGGCAACCGGAGTTCTTCTGGTTCGAGGTCCAGTTCCTGATGTCCTTGCGGGTGTGCACGATGTTCCAGTCGCCGCAGATCACGTAGTCCCGGCCGCTGGCGGCCCACTGCGCGAAGATCGGCGTGATCCAGTCCATGCAACGGAACTTGAACTGCTGGCGCTCGTCACCGGAGGAACCGGACGGGAAATACAGCGACACCACGCTGAGCTTGCCGAAGCGCGCCTCGAGGTAACGGCCTTCCTCGTCGAACGGCGCCCAGCCCAGCGCCGTGCGCACC
>DNNT01000250.1 GCA_003497545.1 Arenimonas sp.
CCGCTGATGGAGGCCATCCTGGACGCTGGCGCTGCGTACACCAGCGGTCCGCAGTGGCTGGCCGAACACGTGTTGCAAGGTCGTCATGTGCTGGCGGTGGCCGGCACCCACGGCAAGACCACCACCACGTCCATCCTGGCCTTCCTGCTCGAGGCCGCGGGCCGCGCCCCGGGTTTCCTGGTGGGCGGCGTGCCGGAGAACTTCGGCGTGTCGGCGCGCCTGGGCACGGGCCGCGAATTCGTGGTCGAGGCCGACGAATACGACACCGCCTTCTTCGACAAGCGCAGCAAGTTCGTGCACTACCGGCCGGTCGTGGCCATCCTCAACAACCTCGAATACGACCACGCCGACATCTTCCCGGACCTGGCCGCCATCCAGCGCCAGTTCCACCACCTGGTGCGCATCGTGCCGGGCCGCGGCCGCCTGATCGTCAACGGCGAAGAGCAGGCGCTGGCGGAGGTGCTGGCCATGGGCTGCTGGACGCCGGTGGAAACCTTCGGCCTGGACGGCGAATTCGACTGGACCGCGCGCCTGCACGCCGCCGATGGCACGCACTTCGACGTGCTGCACCGTGGCGCGGTGGTGGGCACCGTGCGCTGGCCGCTGGTGGGCCGCCACAACGTGATGAATGGCCTCGCCGCCATCGCCGCCGCGAACGCGGTGGGCGCCGACCTGGCGCGCGCGATCCCGGCACTTTCGGAGTTCGTGAGCGTGAAGCGCCGGCTGGAAGTGCTGGGCGAACGCGGCGGCATCACCGTGTACGACGATTTCGCGCACCACCCGACCGCCATCCGCACCACGCTCGAGGGCCTGCGCGCCCGCGTCGGCGGCGCGCGCATCGTGGTGGCGATGGAGCCGCGCAGCAATTCCATGCGCCTGGGCGCGCATGCGGCGCAGATCGCGCCTTCGCTGGACGAGGCCGACGCCGTGGTCTTCCTGCACCGCCCCGAGCTGGCCTGGGACGCGGGCAAGGTGGTGGGCGCGCTGCGCGGCGAAGGCGAAACCGTGCCCGACGCCGACGCGCTGCTGGCCGCACTGGGCCGCCGCTGCCGCGCCGGCGACCACGTGGTGTTCATGTCCAACGGCGGCTTCGACGGCGCCCCGCGCCGCTTCCTGGCGCAGCTGGCGGGCTGAGCCGTGGCGCTCACGGAACTGCCGCTGTTCCCGCTCGGCCAGGTGCTGTTCCCGGGCGGCGGGCTGGGCCTGCGCATCTTCGAGCCGCGTTACCTCGACCTGGTCAAGCGCTGCGGCCGCAGCGGCGAAGGTTTCGGCATCTGCCTGATCCTGGCCGGGCGCGAGGTCGGCGAGCCGGCCATCCCGGCGGCGGTGGGCACCGAGGCCGCCATCGTCGATTTCGCCCTGACCGATGACGGCTTGCTGGGCCTGACCGTGGAAGGCCGTCGCCGGTTCCACGTCGAGCACACGCGCGTGCGCGACGACGGCCTGATCGTCGCCGACGTGCGCTGGCTGGACGAGCCGGGCGTGGTGCCGCTGCGCGACGAACACGCGCTGCTGTCGCTGCTGCTGGCGCGCATCATGGACAAGGCCGGCGTCGAACACGAAGGCCCGGGCAAGGGCCCGCTCGCCGACGCGGCCTGGGTGGGCTGGCGCCTGGCCGAATGGCTGCCGCTCGAGCCCACCGAGCGCCAGGCCCTGCTGCAGCTCGACGACCCGCACGCGCGCCTGCAGCAGCTGGTCGAGCGCCTGCCCGACTTCCAGCCCGAATAAGCGGCGTCAGCCCGCCGGGGCTTGCGGCGTGCGCAGGCGCAGCACGCGCTGGCCGTCGTCGGCGCGCGCGTCCAGCGCCGATTCCATTTCGCCGGTGTCGTGGCGCAGGCCGTCGAGCAGCGCGTCCTCGCCCGGCAGCGCGCGCCAGTAGCTGAAGAAATCCAGCCGGCGGGTGAATTCCAGTTCCTGCACGGTGCCGATCCACAGCGGCTGGTCGCCGGGCTGCAGCAGCACCGGGCTGGCCCACAGGCGCAGCACGCGGATGCGGCCGGCGGCGTCGTCGCGGCGCGCCATCACCAGCACCTCGCCGCGGCCCTGGTGGGTGGCGGACAGCACCGGCAGTTCGTGCGGCGTCACGTTCTTGTCGAGCGTCTGCAGCAGGCCGTACCAGCCGCCGGTGCTGTAGTTTTCCCAGCCCGACAGCAGCAGGCGCGCGCGCAGCGAATCGAGCGGGCCGGCCAGCTGCACGTTCAGCGGCCAGGCGTCGCGGCCGTGCAGTTCGTTGCGGCGCGCCGGCAGGCTCTGCTGCCAGTCGTCGCGCCACCAGGCGTCCATGGCCACCGGCGCGCCCGCCATGGGCGGCTGGAAGCGCGCCAGCATTTCATCCGCGCTGCGGCTGCCGTGCCAGGTGGCCATGGCCAGGATGGCGACGAAGAACACCGTGGCCGTGGGCCGCACCCAGAACGAGCGCACCATGCGCCGGCGGTAGGCGATGCCCAGCGCCGCGATCCAGAGCAGGCCGAGCAGGGTGCCGGCCAGCACGTCGCTCAGCCAGTGCGCGCCCAGGTACAGGCGCGAAAAGCCCAGCAGCGCCACCACCAGGCCGGCCACCACGTAGGGCCAGGCGCGGTTGCGGCCCGGCAGTTCGCGCGCGATCAGCACCGCGAAGAAGCCATAGACCACCGTCGCCAGCGTCACCGAGGCCGAGGGGAAGCTGAAACCGAATACCGCGGTCGAGGCCGGCGGCTTGGGCATGTCCAGCAGATAGCCCAGGAACCAGGTCAGCACGAGTGCGAAACCCGGTGCCGCCAGCCAGTGCCAGGCGGCGACATGGCGGCGGCGCCACATCAGCCAGGCGAATACGCCCAGCACCGCCGGCGTGAGCACCGCGGCGTCGCCCAGCGTGGCCAGGAAAGCCATGGGGATGTCGGCCAGCGGGTTGCGCAGGCCGAACATCAGCTGGTGCACCGTGAGGTCGAGCTGCGAAGGCGCGCTGCCGCCGCCGACCGAGATCAGGATATGGAAGAAACCCCAGCCGGCCAGTCCCAGCACGATGGCCAGCAGGGCGAGCGAGGCCGATTCGGGCCGGTTCGGGTCGATCAGCGCTTCCGAATAGCGGCCCAGCACCGGGTGCCGGTGCGACCAGGCCAAAGCGCGCTCAAGCAGTTCGGTAGTGTGCGCGCCCAGCCAGCGCCAGGTGTAGAACACCGTGGCCCAGATGCCGGCCACCAGCACCAGCACCACGGCCAGCACGATGGCCAGGCGCCCGGCCACCGCCGCGACCAGGTCGAGCGAGGTGCCGAACACCCAGCCCGGCGCCAGGAAGGTGGCCGACCACACCAGGGCCGCGAAGGCGCTGGCCGGCACGTACTGGCGCAGGCGCATCTTCAGCATGCCGGCGATGGCGGGCACGAAGGGGCGGATGGCGCCGACGTAGCGCGCCATCACGATGCTCTTCATGCCATGGCGCCGGAAAGTGATTTCGCCGCGTTCCAGCCACTGCGGGTGCTTGTGGAAGGGCCAGCGCTGGCGCAGCTGCGGGCCGTAGCGGTGGCCGACCCAGTAGCTGATGCCGTCGCCCGCGAACGCGCCCAGGGTGGCGCAGGCCAGCGCGTAACCGCCGTCCACGTGGCCCAGGCCCACCAGCGTGCCCACCGCGAACAGCAGCGGCACCGCCGGGATGGCCACGCCGACGATCACCAGCGCGTCGCCGAAAGCGATGAGGAAGATGACCAGGCCCGCGGCGATCGGGTGTTGGCCGATCCAGGCGACGAGCGCTTCGAGGCGGGCGGAATCCATGGGCCGGGATTATAGGCTGGCCATCACGGCGCCCGGTTTACACTTAAGTCCAAAGTCCGGGAGAACCCCATGTCCACCCTGCGCGGCAAGACCCTCTTCATCACCGGCGCCTCGCGCGGCATCGGCCTGGCCATCGCCCNNTCCGGCGTGCCCAATCCCAAGCTGCCCGGCACCATCCACAGCGCCGCGGCCGCCGTCACCGGAGCCGGTGGCCAGGGCCTGGCCCTGCAGTGCGACATCCGGGAGGAGGACCAGGTCCACGCCGCCGTGGCCGCCACGGTGGAGCGCTTCGGCGGCATCGACATCCTGGTCAACAACGCCAGCGCCATCTGGCTGCAGGGCGCGCTGGACACGCCGATGAAGCGCTTCGACCTGATGCAGCAGGTCAACAGCCGCGGCAGCTTCCTGTGCGCGCAGGCCTGCCTGCCGCACCTGCTCAAGGCCGCGAACCCGCACATCCTGACGCTGGCGCCGCCGCCCAACCTCGACCCGAAGTGGTGGGGCCCGCATACCGGCTACACGCTGGCCAAGATGGGCATGAGTTTCGTCACCCTGGGCCTGGCGGCCGAATTCGGCCCGCGCGGCGTGGCGGTGAACGCGCTCTGGCCGCGCACGGTCATCGCCACCGATGCGCTGAAGATGATCCCAGGCGCCGAGCCGGCCAAGTGCCGCACGCCCGAGATCATGGCCGACGCCGCCCACGCCGTGCTCACCCGGCCCGCAGCAAACTTCTCGGGCAATTTCCTCATTGATGAAGCGGTGCTGCGCGAAAGCGGCGTCACCGACTTCACGCCTTACGCCGTGGACCCGTCGCAGCCGCTGCTGCCCGACCTGTTCCTGGACGACCCCGAACTGATGGAGGCCCTGCGCCGATGAAATACCTGCACGCCATGGTGCGCGTCCGCGACCTGGACGCCTCGCTGCGCTTCTACCGCGACGCCTTGGGCCTGGTGGAAACCCGCCGCCGCGACTACCCGCAGGGCCGCTTCACGCTGCTCTACCTGGCCGCGCCCGCCAACCCCGACGTGGAAGTGGAGCTGACCTACAACTACGACGACGAGGATTACGGCGGCGCTCGCAACTTCGGCCACCTGGCCTTCGAGGTGGACGACATCTACGCCGCCTGCGAACGCCTGCAGTCGCACGGCGTGGTCATCAACCGCCCGCCGCGCGACGGCCGCATGGCCTTCGTGCGCTCGCCCGACCAGATCTCGATCGAGCTGCTGCAGAAGGGCGAGGCGCTGGTGCCGGCCGAACCCTGGGCGTCGATGCCCAACACCGGCGCCTGGTGACTCAGGGCGCCGGCAGTTCCGCGCCGCAGCGGCGGCAGTGCACCGAATCGGGTTCGTGTTCAGCGAGCCCGCAGCCTTCGCAGGCCACCTTGCGGCGCTCGCGCAGGCCGGCCGCCAGCTCGGCGGTGTAGATGCCGGTGGGCACGGCGATGATGCCGTAGCCGATCAGGATCAGCACCGAGGTGATGAAGCGGCCCAGCGCCGTCACCGGCGCGATGTCGCCGAAACCCACGGTGGCCATGGTGACGATGGCCCAGTACATGGACACCGGGATGGATTCGAAGCCGTGCTCCGGCCCTTCCACCACGTACATGGCCGCGCCGAACACCACCACCAGGGTCAGCACCGCCATCAGGAACACGGCGATCTTGCGCCGCGAGCGGTACAGCGCCGAGACGAGTGCGCCGCCGGCTTCCGTGTACTCCATCAGCTTGAGCACGCGGAAGATGCGCAGGATGCGCAGGATGCGCACCACCAGCAGCGCCTGGCTGCCGGGCAGGAACAGCGACAGGTAGGTGGGCAGGATGGAAAGCAGGTCGACCACGCCGTAGAAGCTCAGCGCGTAACGCAGCGGGTTGCGCACCACCGCCAGCCGCACCAGGTATTCCACGGTGAAAAGCAGCGTGAAACCCCATTCCGCGATGTAGAACCACCTCGCCCAGCGCGCGTGCAGGTGGGCTTCGCTGTCGAGGATCACCACGAACACGCTGGCGACGATGGCGCCGATCAGGATCAGGTCGAAGCGGCGCGGCGCCCCCGCGTCGTGCCGGAAGATGATGTCGAACCAGCGCGCGCGCCAGCCGTGTTCGCTCGCGGGGCCGAAGTCCTTGCCGGCCAGGCGCTGCGTCTTCATTCGCCGGCCACCGCCAGCGCCTGGGCGAAGTCGGCCAGCAGGTCCTCCGCGGCTTCCAGGCCCACCGACACGCGCAGCAGGTCGTCGGGGCTCAACGCGTTGGCGCCTTCGATGGAGGCCCTGTGCTCGACCAGCGTCTCCGGCCCGCCCAGCGAGGTGGCGTTGATCGCCAGCTTCAGCGCGCCGGCCACGCGCAGGGCCGCCGCGCGGCCGCCCTTCACGCGCAGGCTGAGCATGCCGCCGAAGTCGGCCATCTGGCGGGCGGCGACGTCATGGCCGGGGTGCGCGGCCAGGCCCGGGTAAAACACGGCCGCCACCGCCGGGTGCGTGGCCAGGAATTCCGCCAGCGCGCGGGCGTTGCGGCAGTGCCAGGCCATGCGCGCGGGCAGCGAACGGCAGCCGCGCAGGATCAGCCAGGCGCTGAAGGGCGCGAGGATGCCGCCGGTGACGTGGCGGCGGTGGAACACCTGGTCGTGGAAGCCGTCGCGCCGCGCGAACACCAGCGCGCCGCCCATCACGTCGCTGTGGCCGCCGAAATACTTGGTCGTCGAATGCATCACCAGGTCGGCGCCCAGGGCCAGCGGGCGCTGCAGCACCGGCGTGGCGAAGGTGTTGTCGCAGGCCAACAGCGCGCCATGGCCGTGGGCGATGGTGGCCAGCGCGGCGATGTCGGCCACGCACAGTCGCGGGTTTGAAGGCGTCTCGGCCCAGATCATCCGCGTTTCAGGGCGAAGCGCGGCGCGCACCGCGGCCAGGTCGCCCATGTCCACGGCGGTGGTGGTGATGCCGCGCTCAGGCAGGAATTCGGCGCCCAGCACGCGCAGGCCGGTGTAGCAGTCGGACGGGATCAGCACGTGTGAACCGTTCGGCAGCGATTCCAGCGCCGCGGCCATGGCCGCCATGCCCGAACCGAAAGCCAGTGCCGCTTCGCCGCCCTCGAGCGCGGCGAGCGCGGTTTCCAGGCGGTCCTGGGTGGGATTGGATTCGCGCTGGTATTCGTAACCCGCGGCGCGTTCGCCGGCCGGGCCGTGGCGGAAGGTGGTGGCCAGGTGGATGGGCGGCGAGACGGCGCCGGTGTCGGCGTCGGGTTCGCCGCCGGCGTGCACGGCCAGGGTTTCAATGCGGCTCATGGCTCAGGCTCCAGAAGGTCGTGTGCAGCCAGGTGCTCGCGCAGCCCGGCCTCGTCGCGGAAAGTGTGCGCCCGCAGGCCGGCGCGGCGTGCGCCTTTGGCGTTGTCGGGCTTGTCGTCGAAGAACAGCGCCTGCGCCGGCGCGACGCCGAGTTCGGCCAGGCAGCGGCGGAACAGCTCGGGTTCCGGCTTGGCCAGGCCGAACTGCGCCGAACAGAACACCCGGTCGCCGAACAGAGGCGCCAGCGGCGGGCACAGCGTGGCCAGGTGGTCGCGCAGCATCAGGCTGTTGTTGGTGAGGATGGCCAGCCGGGCGTGCCGCGCCGCGGCGCCGGCCAGTTCGAGCACGGCGGCGTTGGCCTGCATGGCGGCGGCGCGGGCGGCCAGGCAGTCGTGCAGTGAAACGGCCACGCCCAGCCGGCGCGACAGTTCCTCCAGGACTTCTTCCGTATCGACCTGGCCGAGGTCGGCCGAACGTTCCAGGCCCGATTCGAACAGGGCCTCGTTCACCGCGGCCGGCGTTGCGCCGGTGCGTTCGGCCAGCACGCGCAGGCGCGGCGCATGGTCGTAGTGCGCCAGCACGCCGTCGAGGTCGAACAGCACCAGCGCCGGGCGGATCACCCCGCGCGGGCCTCGCGGAAGGCCTCGCGCGCGGCTTCGAGCGTATGCGCCAGCTCCGCCTCGCCGTGCGCCGACGACAGGAAGCCGGCCTCGAAGGCCGAGGGCGCGAAGTACACGCCGCGCTTGAGCATGGCGTGGAAGAAGCGGTTGAAGGCGGCGGTGTCGCAGGCCACGGCCTCGGCGAAGGTCTCGACCGGCTTGTCGGTGAAGAACAGGCCGAACATGGCGCAGCTGCGGGTGGTGGTGACCGCCACGCCGGCTTCGCGCGCTGCGGCTTCGAGCCCGTCGCAGAGCTTGTGGGTGTTCTGTTCCAGCCGCTCGTAGAAGCCCGGCGCCTGGATCAGCTCCAGCGTGGCCAGGCCCGCGGCCATCGCCACCGGGTTGCCGCTGAGCGTGCCGGCCTGGTAGATCGGCCCGGCCGGGGCGATCTGGCGCATCAGGTCGGCGCGGCCGCCGTAGGCGCCCACCGGCATGCCGCCGCCGATGATCTTGCCGAAGGTGGTCAGGTCTGGTTTCACGCCGTAGTAAGCCTGCGCACCACCGAGGGCCACGCGGAAACCGGTCATCACTTCGTCGAAGATCAGGATGGCGCCGTGTTTCGTGCACAGCTCGCGCAGGTGCTGCAGGTAGCCTTCGCGCGGCAGGATGCAGTTGGCGTTGCCGACGATGGGCTCGACGATCACGCCGGCGATTTCGCCGCCGACCTCGTCGAACAGCTTCGTGGCGGCTTCGAAATCGTTGTAGGGCAGGGTGAGCGTGAGGTCGGCCAGCGCCTTGGGCACGCCCGGCGAATTGGGCAGGCCGAAGGTGAGCGCGCCGGAGCCGGCCTTCACCAGGAAGCTGTCGCCGTGGCCGTGGTAGCAGCCCTCGAACTTCACGATGCGGGTGCGGCCGGTGGCGCCGCGGGCAAGGCGGATGGCCGACAGCGTGGCCTCGGTGCCCGAGTTCACCATGCGCATCATCTGCATGGACGGGACGAGCTTGCGCACGGTTTCGGCCATGGTGACCTCGAGCGCATTGGGCACGCCGAAGCTCAGGCCGTTCTGCATGGTGCGGGCGACGGCGTCGAGCACCTGCGGGTGGGCGTGGCCGGCGATCATCGGGCCCCAGCTGCCGATGTAGTCCACGTAGCGGTTGCCGTCCACGTCGATCAGGTAGGNNGGCATCAGGTCGAGGGCGCGGGTGAAGAGGTCGTGGCTGGTGGCGGTGTTCATTCGCTGGGGGTCTCGTTACGGAAGGGGGTCGAAGGCACGGCGGTAGGCGCGCACGGCGGCGGCCGGGTCATCGGAGGCGAACACGCCACCGATGACGGCCAGGAAATCGGCGCCGGCGGCGACCAGGCCGGGGGCATTGTCCGGGGTGATGCCCCCGATCGCCACCCGCGGCAGCTCCAGGCCGGCGCTGTCGCGCAGCAGGCCCGGGTGGGCGCGGCGCGCCAGCGGCTTGGTTCCGGAGGGAAAGAAGGCGCCGAAGGCGAGGTAGTCGGCCCCGGCCGCGGCTGCGGCATGGGCGCGGCCCAGGTCGTCGTAGCAGGAGGCACCCAGGCGCAGGCCGGGGGCTGCGGCGCGGGCTTCGGCCAGGTCGCCGTCGTCGCCGCCCAGGTGGGCACCCTCGGCGCCTATTTCGAGCGCCAGCTGCCAATCATCGTTCACTACCAGCGGGATGCCGGTCTCGCGGCACAGCGCCAGCACGGCCCCGGCCTGCTCGCGGCGCAACGCGGGGCCGGCGGCTTTGTTCCGGTACTGCAGCAGCACTGGCCCCTCGGCCAGCGCGAGGCGCAGGCGGGCCAGCAGCCGCGCGGTGTCGGCTTCGTCGGGGGTGATCAGGTACAGGCCGCGCTGCGGCCAGGTGATGGGGGCGTTCATTTCGGCACGACCGTCCAGATGCGAGAATGGTAGCTGTTCCCGAGCCTGCGAGACCGAAATGAGCACCAGCGAAGCCGCCACCGCCTACCGCACCTGGATGTGCGTGGTCTGTGGGTTCATCTACAGCGAGGCCGACGGCCTGCCTGACGAGGGCATCGCCCCGGGCACCCGCTGGGAGGACATTCCCGATACCTGGGTCTGCCCCGACTGCGGCGTCACCAAGGACGACTTCGAGATGGTGCCCGCGGGCTGAGCCCGCGGTTCAGTTCAGGCGCGAGGGCGTGCCGCTGAGGTCGATCAATGTCGAGCGTACGGCCTCGACGTCCTCGGCTTCCGGCAGCAGCTGCAGGTAGCGCGCGAGGTCCTCGCGCGCGCCCTTCGCATAACCCAGCTCGCGATAGGCCAGGCCGCGGTCGCGGAGCGCCTCGGCGGTGTCGGGCGAGAGCTTGAGCAGGCGGTCGGCGCTGCGCGCCACCCGTTCCCAGTCGCCGCGCTCGAGGTAGAGCCCTTTCAGGTTGCGCAGCATGCGCATCAGGATCATGCGGTGGGTGGCGGGCGCCAGGATCTGCAGCAATTGCTGGTCGTCCGGCGGCTGCCCGCCCAGATGCGGCGACGCGCGTTCGCGCAGCTCCTCGGCGCTTACCGGGCGGCCCTTGTTGAAGGGGTCTAGCACGAGGATGCCGTCGTCCACCGGCAGGCGCACCAGGAAATGGCCCGGGAAAGAAACGCCGTCGAGCGGCATGCCCAGGCGGCGGGTGACTTCGATCTGGATCACCGCCAGCGAAATGGGGATGCCCAGCTTCCGGTCGACCACCTGGTTGAGGTAGCTGTTGCGCGGGTCGTCGTACTGCTGATTGTTGCCGGCGAATCCGACTTCCTCGAACAGGTAGCGGTTGATCGCCGTGAGGCGCGCCGGCAGATCTACGTCGCCCTCGAGTTTCGGGCGCAGGGCGTCGGCATAGGTGTCCACCTGCGCGGAATAACCGGCCGGGTCGAGGTCGGGGTACTCGTCGCGCGCGATCAGCAGCGCAGTGTCGAGCAGCGGCAGCTCGTCGTCGCCGAGCGTGGCGAGCGTGTTCCAGTCGGGCAGGGCATGCGGATGCTTCATGCCTCCAATGTGGTCCCCTTCGATGGGTGAATCAAGGTGCGCCGCGTTCGGGGATGCCGGGGCCGAAGGTGATGGCATCCCCCGGCGCCACGCCGAGCGCGTTCGCCTGGCCGGCATTGAGCTCGAGAACGTACTGAGCCGGGCCGGCGCTCGGATACGGCGGGCAGCGGTCGCCGAGCGAGCAGGCCGGCACGCCGCGCGACACCGAAACCAGCTTCCGATTCGCGTCGAAGTAGAAGATGTCGAGCGGGATGCGGGTGTTCTTCATCCAATAGGCGAGCGGGCGCTCGGCGTCATGCACGAAGAGCATGCCGGAGCCCTCCGCGAGCTGGTCCCGGAACATCAGGCCGCGGGCGCGCTCGTCGTGGTCGTCGGCGACTTCCACCGCGAACCGTTGGCCCTTCAGTTCGACCCAGGGCTGCCCGCCCGAGGCGCAGCTGGTCAGGGGCGAAAGGGCGAGCAGCGCCAGCAGGGCGGCGTGGGTGCGCATGGGGATCTCCGGTAGGGCTTGAAAGGACGTTCCTGCACGCCCGGCCAGGGTGTCAAGGCGCGGACGCGCATGGCCGCCCGCTACAGGGTCGCCACGTACCCCCTTCCCAATTCCGGAAGGCCCGGCTATAGTTCGCGCCCCTCGACGGCCAAGCCGCCGGCGGGGGTGAAAAAAGGACGAAACGAGGTGTTGACGTCCTGCAAAACTGCCGTATAATGTGCGGCTCCCTCGGGCGAAACGCCATGAGGGGCGGGGTTCGAAAGACCTCGCAAGTGATTGATCTTTGACAGTGTGCGCAGGAAATTTGTGCGGGCGCCTGTAGGGGATGGATGAGTCCATTTCTTGCAGACGTCTAGCCAAGAGCTTTAAGTCAATTGAGTTATCAAGCGATAAGAAGCCAAGGTCGGACTTCTGCAGACAAAGCTTTAAGCTTTAACTGAAGAGTTTGATCCTGGCTCAGAGTGAACGCTGGCGGCAGGCCTAACACATGCAAGTCGAGCGGCAGCGGGTCGTAGCAATACGATGCCGGCGAGCGGCGGACGGGTGAGGAATACATCGGAATCTACCCAGTCGTGGGGGATAACGTAGGGAAACTTACGCTAATACCGCATACGACCTGAGGGTGAAAGCAGGGGACCGCAAGGCCTTGCGCGATTGGATGAGCCGATGTCGGATTAGCTAGTTGGTGAGGTAAAGGCTCACCAAGGCGACGATCCGTAGCTGGTCTGAGAGGATGATCAGCCACACTGGAACTGAGACACGGTCCAGACTCCTACGGGAGGCAGCAGTGGGGAATATTGGACAATGGGCGCAAGCCTGATCCAGCCATGCCGCGTGTGTGAAGAAGGCCTTCGGGTTGTAAAGCACTTTTGTCCGGGAAGAAATCTTCCGACCTAATACGTCGGGAGGATGACGGTACCGGAAGAATAAGCACCGGCTAACTTCGTGCCAGCAGCCGCGGTAATACGAAGGGTGCAAGCGTTACTCGGAATTACTGGGCGTAAAGCGTGCGTAGGTGGTTCGTTAAGTCTGCCGTGAAAGCCCCGGGCTCAACCTGGGAATGGCGGTGGATACTGGCGGACTAGAGTGCGGTAGAGGGTGGTGGAATTCCCGGTGTAGCAGTGAAATGCGTAGAGATCGGGAGGAACATCTGTGGCGAAGGCGGCCACCTGGACCAGCACTGACACTGA
>DNNT01000246.1 GCA_003497545.1 Arenimonas sp.
CGCTCGATCACCAGCTTGCGGTAGTCCACCGAGCGGATGATGTCGGCCGGCTGGTCGGCCTTGCGCTCGGCCTTTTCCAGCGTGGCGGCCTGCTCGGCGGTGGCCAGGCGCTCGGTGCGCTCGCGCTCGGCCAGGTCGAGCAGCAGCTTGGCCTGCTCGCTCTGCTTCTGCTTGAGCAGGCCCTGGGCCTCCATCAGCCGGCGCTGCAGCTCGGTGCCGTCGAAGGTGACCGCGGGTTCGCCCTGCTTGAGCGCCGCGCCGTCGGCGGCAATCTGGGTGATCTGCAGGTTCCAGACGTTGCGCACCGTCGGCGGCATGATCGGCGCGCTGCTGAGCGCGGCCACTTCGCCTTCCAGCGTGAGCGTGTCGGCCGCGGCGGTGCCCGCGGCCAGGGCCAGCAGCAGGGCGGCGGCGCGGATCATGGCGCGGCTCCTGCGGCCGGTTCGCCGGGTTCGGCGATGATCCGCGCGCTCATGCCCGGCCGCAGCGGCAGGCCGTGGCCGTCCGGCAGGGCGATGTCCACCACGAAGTAGCGACCGCTGCCCCACTCGGCCTTGGCGGTGGGGCTGCCGGCGATGTCGGTGATGCGGGCTTCCATGCTTTTCCCGGGCACGGCGTCGAAGCGCAGCTGCACGGCCTGGCCCACGGCCAGGCCGCGGCGGTCGGGTTCGAGCGCGAACGCGCGCACGCCCAGCGCGCCGGGCCGCACCAGTTCGCCGATGGCCTCGCCAGCGTTCGCCGACGCGCCTTCTTCGTAACGCTGGCCGCTCCAGGGGTTGAAGTAGAAGCTGGCCACGCCGCTGCCCTCGGCGCGCTGCTCGGCCATGGCGATCACCGAGGCGGCGTAGTCGAGGTCGGTCTGCATCTTGGCGGTTTCCAGCTCGCCGTCGGCGCGGCGGCGGGCGACCGCTTCGCGGGCCGTGCGCAGCTCTTCCTGCTTGAGCGCATGTTCGCGTCCGGCGCGCGCCAGTTCACCGGCGTAGCGGTCCACGTCGATGCGGGCGATGTAGTCGGGCGGGATGGCGGCGTCCACTTTCGCCTTCGCCAGCGCGGCTTCGGCGTCCACCAGGGCCAGCTGGGCGTCGAGCTCCCGCACCGCCAGTTCGGCCAGTTCCTTGGCGATGCGGGCGCGGGCCTGCACGAGCTGGGCCTTGAGCGATTCCTGCTGCGCCAGCGCCGCGCCCGGGTCGATGCGCACCAGCGAATCGCCGGGCTGCACGGCCGTGCCGTCGGGCACCACGTAGCGCAGGGTCACGGGGCTGGATTCGGACATCGGGGCGTAGATGACCTCGGCGCCGGGTGCGCGCACCTGGCCGCTGAGCACCACCGCCAGCAGCAGTTCAGCGCCCGGAATCATGGTCCACCTTGCCGTCGCGCATGCGCACCTGGCGCGGCGCGCGTTCGGCCACGTCGGGGTCGTGGGTCACCAGCACCACGGTCTGGCCGTCGCGGTGCAGCTCGGCGAACAGGCCCAGCACGTCGGCGGCGGTCTTCGAATCGAGGTTGCCGGTGGGTTCGTCGGCCAGCAGCAGCGCGGGCTTCAGCAGCAGGGCGCGGGCGATGGCGGCGCGCTGCTGCTGGCCGCCGGACAGCTGCTGCGGGCGGTGCGCCATGCGGTCGGCCAGGCCGACGCGGCCGAGCAGCTCGCGGGCGTAGTCTTCGGCGCCGGGTACCGGGTCGAGGCAATAGCGCAGCGGCAGCAGCACGTTTTCGAGCACGCTCAGCCGCGGCAGCAAATGGAAGGACTGGAAGACGAAGCCGATGCGGCGGTTGCGCAGTTCGCTCAGGGCGTCGTCGTCGAGCGTGGCGACGTCGGCGTCTTCGAGCCGGTAGCTGCCTGCGCTGGGGCGGTCGAGGCAGCCGAGCACGTTGAGCAGGGTGGACTTGCCCGAACCCGAGGCACCGGTGATGGCCACGTGCTCGCCGCGGCCGATGTGCAGGTCCACGCCCGCCAGGGCCGGAATGGATTGGCCCTCCACCGAATAGGTGCGGGCGATGCCTTCGAGGTGGATCATCCGCACCCGCAGCGTTTGGCCGAACCTGAACTAATAGGTGAAGCGGGCGATGGCCGCAAGGGCGCGGCGGCCGCCGGCCGGCGAAAATTTCTCGGTTCGCCGACCCGTGTTGCTTCAGGCGGCGGCGGCGGCGAGCCGCCAGGCCAGCTCGGTGCCGGCGCGCAGCGGCACCAGCGCGCTGCTGCCTTCGCCCAGCTCCGCCGGCACCACCCAGGGTTCGCGCACCAGGGTGAGCGTGCCGGTGTTGCGCGGCAGGCGGTAGAAATCGGGGCCGTGGAAGCTGGCGAAGGCTTCGAGCCGGTCGAGCGCGTTCTGCTGCTCGAACACCTCGGCGTAGAGCTCGATGGCGCCATGCGCGCTGTACATGCCGGCGCAGCCGCAGGCCGCTTCCTTGGCGCCGCGGGTGTGCGGGGCGCTGTCGGTGCCGAGGAAGAACTTCGGGCTGCCGCTGGTGGCGGCGGCCACGAGCGCCAGGCGGTGCTCTTCGCGCTTGAGCACGGGCAGGCAGTAATGGTGCGGGCGGATGCCGCCGGTGAAGATGGCGTTGCGGTTCATCAGCAGGTGGTGCGGCGTGATGGTGGCCGCCACGTTGGCCGGCGCCGCCGCCACGAACTCCGCCGCCTGGCGCGTGGTGATGTGCTCGAGCACGATGCGCAGCTTCGGGTAACGCTGCACCAGCGGCTTGAGCAGGGTTTCGATGAACACGGCCTCGCGGTCGAACACGTCCACGTGCGCGTCGGTCACTTCGCCGTGCACCAGCAGCGGCAGGTCGTGCTGTTCCATCGCCAGCAGCGCCTCGTGGCAGTTCGCGATCTGGCGCACGCCGGAATCGGAATTGGTGGTGGCGCCCGCCGGGTACCACTTCACCGCGTGCACGAAGCCGCTGGCCTTGGCCTCGGCGATGTCGGCCGGCGTGGTGCGCTCGGTGAGGTAGAGCGTCATCAGCGGCTCGAAGTCCATCCCGGCCGGCAGCGCCGCGAGGATGCGCTGGCGGTAGGCGCCGGCCAGCGTGGCGTTCACCACCGGCGGCACCAGGTTGGGCATGACGATGGCGCGGGCGAAGCGGCGCGCGGTGTCGGGCAGCACGCGCGTCAGCATCTCGCCGTCGCGCAGGTGCAGGTGCCAGTCGTCGGGGCGGGTGATCGTGAGGCGGGTGGTCATGGCGGCGGGGAGGATGCGGGGAGGCGGCTATTGTCTCGCATCCGGGCGAGGGCCGCGCCCCTCTCCCCCGGCCCCTCTCCCGCAAGGGGAGAGGGGAGCCCTACGCCAGCCAGGGCCGCAGCCGCTCCTCGTCCAGGTGCCCCACCTTCACCAGGATGGTCGCCCCGTCCCGCGTGAACGGCGCATGCCGCGACAGGTGCGGGCTGCGCAGCCAGCTTCCGGCCGGGTACGCCCCGTGTTCGTCCTCGAACACCCCGCGCAGCACCAGGATTTCCTCGCCGCCGAAATGCGTGTGCGGCTGGAACACCGTGCCCGGCGCCCAGTCCACCAGCGCCGTGTGTTCGGTGCCGAAGGAATGCAGCGGCATCACCCGCAGGCCCGGCACCAGGCCGGGGCGCCAGTCGCCGTTCGCGGTGTCGACGGTGACGCTGGCCGCGTCGCCGGGCGCGAACTGCCGCAGCTTCACGAACAGCGTGCAGCCGCCGGCGCTGCGCGGCGCGTGGCGGGAGCCTTCCGGGTTGCGCAGGTAGGTGCCGGGGCCGTGGTCGCCGCGTTCGTCGCTGAACACGCCCTCGAGCACCAGGATTTCCTCGCCCGCCGGGTGGCCGTGTTCGGGGAAGGCCGAGCCCGGCGCGTAGCGCACCAAGCTGGTGGCGCGCGCCTGTTCGCCGCCGATGCGGTCGAGCATCCGGCGCTCGACGCCCGGCGAAGGCGAAGCCAGCCACGGCGTGTCGCCCGGCCGCAGCACCACGCGCTGGCTGAAATCGGCGTTGATCTTCATTCCGCCAGTCTAGGCCGGCGGGCGTGCAGGGGCGGTGGAGGCCTCGGGCGCGCCGTCGAAGCGGTAGTCGTTGAAATCCGGCTCGCGCACCGCGCGCACGTATTCGCGGGTGAAGCCGGGGAAGATGGCGATGACCTTGCCGTTGTCCATGCGGTACCAGCTGCGGCACTGGGCCCACACCGAGCCTGCCAGGCGCTGCTGCAGGGCGGCGTTGTGGGCCTGCTGCACTTCGGCGCGCAGTTCGATGGCGCGGTAGCCGGCGCGGCGCACGGCCTGCATGCAGGCGATGGCGTGGTGCACCGCCGGTTCGATGTAGAGCAGCGTGGACGTGTGGCCGGTGGCGGTGTTCGGGCCCAGCATCAGGAACAGGTTGGGGAACCCCGCCACGCTGATGCCGTGGAAGGCCTCGGGGCCGTCACGCCAGGCCTCGGCCAGGGTGCGGCCGCCGCGGCCGGTGACCTGCACCGACTGCAGCAGGTGCACGGTGTCGAGNNTGCCGGTGGTCACCAGCTCCACGTTCGGCTGCGCCAGCGCCGGGTAGTAGTCGTTGGCGTAGATGATGCGCTTGCAGCCCAGCGGGTAGTCGGGCGTGAGCGCGGCGCGCTTCTGCGCATCGGGCACCTGCTTGCGCCGGTGGCGCGCGGCCAGGCCCAGCATGAAGCGGCGCATCAGCGTGCCGTCCTGGAAACCGCGGCGCGTGATTTCCAGGAACTGCACCCAGGCAAAGCGCACCGCCTTCGCGTAGGGCGGGAAACGCGCCAGCAGGCCGTCGAACCAGAAATAGCGGCGCTCGAAGCGCGGCAGCACCCAGTTCGCGGTGCGCTGGAACACGTGCAGCCGCGCCGCCTCGCGGGCGATGGGCGGGATCAGCTGCACGGCGGTCGAGCCGGTGCCGACCACGGCCACGCGTTTGCCCGTGAGCGGGATGCTGGCGTCCCAGCGCGCGGAATGCAGCTTGTCGCCTTCGAAGGCATCGAGACCCGGGATGTCCGGCCAGCGCGGCTGGCTCAGCGGGCCGGTGCTGCAGACGAAGAAGCGCGAAGACAGCGTGTCGCCGCGTTCAGTGCGGAACTGCCACAGGCCGCTGGCTTCGTCGAAACGCGCCTCGCTGAGCCGCGTGCCCAGGCGCAGGCGCGCGAACAGACCGTGCTTTTCCGCCAGGGCCTGCTGGTAGGCCTGGATTTCCGGCGCATTGGCGAAACGCTGGCGCCAGTGCGGGTTAGGCGCGAAGGAGAACGAATACGCCGGCGCGGGCACGTCCACCTGGGCGCCGGGGTAGCGGTTGTCCCACCAGGTGCCGCCCAGGCCCGGCTGCTGTTCGAGCAGTACGAAGTCGTGCAGGCCTTCGCGCTGCAGCTGCATCGCCATGCACAGGCCCGACATGCCGGCGCCCAGGATGACCACGTCGTGCACGTCGTGGCGGGGCGCGGCGGTGGCGTCGAAGTGCTGCTGCAGGAAACGCGCAAGCCGCGACACGGCGGCGTTGGCGGACGGCAGCTGGCCGGCGTGCAGCTGGAAAACGTGCCAGCGGCGTGGCTCCACTTCCAGCGTGCACGGCACGCCGGCGGCCTGCAGCGCGGCGGCCAGGTCGCGCGACTGCGCGCAAAGCAGTTCGTCGCTGCCGCACTGCACGAACGTGGGCGGCAGGCCGCGCAGCTCGCCAAGCAAGGGCGACACGCGCGGGTCGCCGGTATTTTCGCCGGCGTAGTGGCGGGCGCAGGCCTGCAGCCACGCCGCGCCCAGCATGGTTTCGCCGGGCACGGGCTGNNCGCCGCCGCCGGCGGAATCACCCATCAGCAGCACGGGCCCCTGTGCCGCGAGCGCGTCGTACACCGCCAGCGCGTCGTCGAGCGCCGCGGGGAATGGATGCTCCGGCGCCAGGCGGTAGTCGGGCACCACTACGGGGAAGCCGCTGTCGCGTGCCAGCCAGGCGGCCAGCGCGCGGTGCGTGCGCGGCGAACCGGCGCAGAAGGCGCCGCCGTGCAGCATCAGCACCGTGCCGGGGCGGCAGGCGGGCGCGCGGCTGTCCTGCCAGCGCTCGGCGGGCACGCCGGCCACGTCGGTGTCCTGGCGCTCCACGCCCTGCGGCAGGCGCGTGATGCCGGCGAGCAGGTTCATCCAGCGGCGCTGGAAGCCCAGCGGCACGCGCGGCGACAGCGCGGGTTTCAGCAGCAGGCGCAGCGTCGTGCGAAGGACGGCGGCCTGCAGCGTGTCGTTGGAGGCCATGGGTTCGTCGTCCCGCGCGTGGGTAGGTTCAGACCCGGCCGACCACCGGGATCAGCGCGCCGGTGATGGCGGCCGCGCCGTCGGAGAGCAGGAAGGCGATGGTGGCCGCCAGCTGCGCCGGCTGCACCCAACGGCTGAAGTCGGCGTCGGGCATGTCCTTTCGGTTCGCGGCGGTGTCGATGATGCTCGGCAGCAGCGCGTTCACGGTGATGCCGCGGTCCTTGAGCTCTTCGGCCAGGGCTTCGGTGAGGCGCATCACGCCGGCCTTGGAAGCCGCGTAGGCGCCCATGCCGGCGCCGGCCTTGACCGCGCCGTTGGCGCCGATGTTCACGATGCGGCCGCCGTCGGGCAGGTGTGCCAGCGCGGCCTGGATGGCGGCCACGGCGGTGCGCAGGTTCATGCGGTACTGCGCGTCCCAGGTGTCGAGCGAACCGCCCTGCACCTTCTCCCAGGCGAAACCGCCGGCGATGTTCACCAGGCCGTCGAGGCGGCCGTGTTTCTCCACGATGGCGTCGAAGGCGGCGGCGGCCGAGGCGGCGTCGCCCAGGTCCACGCCGCCGTGCAGGCTGGCGGCGCCCAATGCGGCCGGGTCGCGCGGGGCGTCGGCGCGGTCGATGGCGGCCACGGCGGCGCCCTGCGCCTGCAGCGTCGCGACGACGGCGGTGCCCAGTGCTCCGAACGCGCCGGTGACGGCGATGGTTTTTCCGGCGAGGGACATGGTCGGCTCCTTCAGTGCGATCCCGGCGATGTTACCCGAGCCGGCGGTTCAGCCCGCGTGGAAATCCGCAGGCACCCGCACCCAGCCTTCCATCAGCACACGCGCGCTGCGGCTCATGATGGCCTTGCGCACCACCCACTGGCCGTTTTCGCTGGCCGCCTCGGCGCCCACGCGCAGGGTGCCGCTGGGGTGGCCGAAGCGAACGGCGGTGCGTTCGCCCCCGCCGGCCGCGCGGTTCACCAGCGTGCCGGGGATGGCCGCTGCGGTGCCGATGGCCACGGCGCAGGTGCCCATCATGGCGTGGTGCAGCTTGCCCATGCTGAGCGCGCGCACGTGCAGGTCGATGTCGCCCGCGGCGATGCGCTTGCCGCTGCTGGTGGTGTAGTCGGCCGGCGGCGCCACGAAGGCCACCTTGGGCGTGTGCTGGCGCTTCGCGGCGTCGGCCACGTCCTTGATCAGGCCCATGCGCACGGCGCCGTGGGCGCGGATGGTTTCGAACATCGCCAGGGCCTTCGGGTCGCCGTTGATGGCGTCCTGCAGTTCGGTGCCGGTGTAGCCGATGTCCTTCGCGTTGACGAACACGGTGGGAATGCCGGCGTTGATCATCGTCACCTCGAGCGTGCCGACGCCGGGCACCTCGAGGCTGTCGGTGAGGTTGCCGGTGGGGAACATCGCGCCGCCGCCCTCGCCTTCGCCCTCGTCGGCCGGGTCGATGAACTCGAGCACGATCTCGGCCGCC
>DNNT01000215.1 GCA_003497545.1 Arenimonas sp.
GCGCGGGCCGGCGTAGGGGCTGTCGCCGCGCGGGCCGCCCGGCTTGCCGCCGCGGTTGTCAAACGGGCGTCCGGCACCCTGTGGGCGCGGGCCCGCCGGCTTGCCGGGGCGCTGGCCACGCGGCGGCGCCACCTTCGAGCCGGTTTCCACGCCCTCGGGCACGTACCAGCTGCGGAAGGCCGCCGGGTTGGAGTTTTCGTGGGCACCGTGGTGCGTGGGCTGGGCGTCGCCGCGCGGACCGCGCGGCTTCTTGTTGAAGCCGCCGGCGCCGGCCGGCTTGTTGCTGCGCGGGCCGTCGATGCGGTTGCCGAAGTTGTCGTCGCGCGGGCCGCCNNGGGCCGGGCGGGCGCCGGCCGGGGCGTCGGTGCCCATCGGGCCGCTGAAGGGCTTGCCCGGGCCACGCTTGCCCTTGCCCGCGAACGGCTTGCCGGCGCCGCCGCCCGGGCGGCCGCGGCCACGGCCACGCGGCTCTTCGCGCACGTGGTCGAAGCGGCGCAGTTCGCGCGCTTCGTCGTCGATCGATCCGTTGACGTAAGAGGCCTGCTTGCGGTCCTTGCCGACGCGGATTTCGGTCGGGCGCGACTTGCGCTGGCCGATCACCGGCTGGAGCGTGAGCACCGGCGGGTTGTTCTCGAGCTGGAACTGGGCGCGCAGCTTCTGCACCTCGGCCTGCGGCAGTTCCTCGCAGTGGCCGCGCTTGAGCAGGCGGGGCAGGGGGATGGAACCGTAGCGCACGCGCTTGAGGCGGCTCACCTGGTAACCCTGCGATTCCCACAGCCGGCGCACTTCGCGGTTGCGGCCTTCCGACAGCACCACGCGGAACCAGGCGTGCGAGTCGGAGCTGCCGATGCGCTCGATCTCGTCGAACTTGGCCGGGCCGTCGTCGAGCGCGACGCCGCGCGCCAGGCGGTCGACCACCGCGTCCGGCACTTCGCCGTGGATGCGGCAGACGTACTCGCGCTGGATGTTGCTCGACGGGTGCATCAGCGCGTTGGCGAGCTCGCCGTCGGTGGTCAGCAGCAGCAGGCCGGTGGTGTTGATGTCCAGGCGGCCCACCGCGATCCAGCGCGCGCCCTTGAGCCGCGGCAGCGCTTCGAACACGGTCGGGCGGCCCTCGGGGTCTTCGCGCGTGGTCACTTCGCCTTCCGGCTTGTTGTAGAGCAGCACGCTGGCCGGCTCGGTCAGCGCGGTGGCGACGAAGGTCTTGCCGTCGATGTCGATGCGGTCGCCGCCCTTGACCGACTGGCCGGTCTGGGCGACCTCGCCGTTGACCTTCACCAGGCCCTGGGCGATGCGTTCCTCGAGGGCGCGGCGCGAGCCGAGGCCGGCCTGCGCGAGCACCTTGTGCAGGCGCTCCTCGATCTTGGTGGAAGAGTTTTCGCTGCCTTTCGCCTTCAGGGAAAGGACTTTGCGGGTGTCGCTCATTGCGTGTGCTCCGGCGCGGCGTCGTCGCCGGCCTCATCGGTGGAAGGGGCGGTCGTCGTCTCGACGGCGTCGTTGTTTTCTTCGGTGTCGCCAGCCTCGTCGGCTTCGGCGCTGGCCTCGGCCAGGTCGTGCGTCATCGCGGCGTTCGCCACGCCTGCCGGGGGCAGGGTGTCGAAGGGCAGCTGCGGCTCGAGCTCGGGGATGTCCTTGAGCTCGGCCAGCGGCGGCAGTTCGTCCAGGCTCTTGAGCCCGAAGTAGTCGAGGAAGGCCTTGGTGGTGCCGAACAGCGCCGGCTTGCCGGGCACGTCGCGGTGGCCGACCACGCGGATCCACTCGCGCTCCTCGAGCTGCTTGATGGTGTTGGTGTTCACGGCCACGCCACGGATCTGCTCGATCTCGCCGCGGGTGATCGGCTGGCGGTAGGCGATCAGGGCCAGGGTTTCGAGCGTGGCGCGGGTGTACTTGGTCTGGCGCTCGGTCCACAGGCGCGCCACCCAGGCGTGCACGTCGGCCTTGACCTGGAAGCGGAAGCCCGAGGCCACTTCGACCAGCTCGACGCCGCGGTTCGCACCTTCTTCCTGCAGCTCGGCGATGGCCTGCTCGATGCTGCCGGCGGGCGCGGGCTCGTCCTCGGGGAACAGGCCGGCCAGCTGGGCCAGGGTGAGGGGCTGCGGGGCGGCCAGCAGGGCGGCCTCGACGATCTGTCGGATCAGGGTCTGGTCCATGGACTCGCGGTTCGTGGGTTAGTCGTTCGGCGCGTCGGCGCCGTCGGAGGTCGGTTCCGGGAGGTCTTCCTCGCCGGGGCCTTCGCCCGCGGCCAGCGACTTCACGTAGATCGGCGCCAGCGGCGCTTCCTGCACGATCTCCAGCAGCTGCTCCTTGGCGAGCTCGAGGATCGACAGGAAGGTGACCACCACGCCCAGGCGGCCTTCCTCGGCGCTGAACAGGGTCTCGAAGCCGTGGAACTGGCGGTCCGAGAGCCGGCTGAGCACCTCGCCCATGCGCTGGCGCACGCTCAGCGCCTCGCGCCGGATGGCGTGGTGGGTGTAGAGCTCGGCGCGCTTGAGCACGTCGCGCAGGGCCATCAACATTTCGCGCAGGTCCACCGGCGGCGGCTGGCGCGACACGGTGCGGTCGGGCACGTGGGCGCTGGCCAGGCTGGTGTCGCGGTCGAGGCGGTCGAGCTGGTCGATGTCCTCGGCCGCCTTCTTGAAGCGCTCGTATTCCTGCAGGCGGCGCACCAGCTCGGCGCGCGGGTCGGCTTCCAGCCCTTCCTCGGCCGGCGGGCGCGGCAGCAGCATGCGCGACTTGATCTCGGCCAGGATGGCGGCCATGACCAGGTATTCGGCCGCCAACTCGAAGCGCAGGTCCTGCATGACGCCGATGTAGTCCACGTACTGCCGGGTGATCTCGGCGACGGGGATGTCCAGGATGTCCAGGTTCTGGCGGCGGATCAGGTACAGCAGCAGGTCCAGCGGGCCCTCGAAGGCCTCGAGGATGACCTCGAGCGCGTCCGGCGGGATGTACAGGTC
>DNNT01000052.1 GCA_003497545.1 Arenimonas sp.
GACTTCTTGCGCACGCCCTGCCCCGGCATGATGAAGGTGCGGCCGACGTAGCGGTTCTTGATGAAGCCCTCGCGGTACTTCACGCCCAGCACGTTGGCGATTTCCAGCGCCGCGTCGCGCGAGGTGTCGGGGATGGGGATCACCGTGTCGATGTCGTGGTCCGGGCGCAGGCGCAGGATCTTCTGGCCCAGGGTGACGCCCATGCGCATGCGCGCCTTGTGCACCGAGATGTTCTCGATCATCGAGTCGGGGCGGGCGAAGTACACGTATTCGAAGATGCAGGTGGCGTGCGGGTGCGGCGCCGCGCAGACCTCGGCGTGCAGTTCGCCGGCGGGCGTGATCACCACGGCCTCGCCGGGCTGCACGTCGCGCACGCGCACGAAGCCCAGGATGTCGAGCGCCACGCTTTCCGAGGCCACCGCGTATTCCGTGCCGGCTGCGCCCTCGCGCTTGCCCAGCACCAGCGGGCGGATGCCGTGCGGGTCGCGGAAGGCCACCAGGCCCAGGCCCATCACCATGGTCACCACCGCATAGCCGCCCGTGCAGCGGCGGTGCACGCCGGCCACAGCGGCCACGGCGGCTTGCGGCGTGAGCGCGCCCTGCGACTGCAGCTCGTGCGCGAACACGTTCAGCAGCACCTCGGAATCGGACTCGGTGTTGATGTTGCGCTTGTCCTGCTCGAACACCATGCGCCGCAGCGCGTCGGTGTTGGTCAGGTTGCCGTTGTGCGCCAGCGCGATGCCGTAGGGCGAATTGACGTAGAAGGGCTGGGCCTCGTCCGAACCTTCCGAACCCGCGGTCGGGTAGCGGCAGTGGCCGATGCCGACGCGGCCGGTGAGCAGCGACATGGCGTGTTCGTCGAAGACTTCCTTCACCAGCCCGTTGCCCTTGTGCAGGCGCAGGCGGTCGCCGTCCATGGTGGCGATGCCGGCCGCGTCCTGGCCGCGGTGCTGGAGCACCGTCAGGCCGTCGTACAGGGCCGCCGCGACGTCGCTGGCGCCGGCGATTCCGATGATGCCGCACATGGGTCAGGTCTCCGAAACAGTCGCGGCGGCCGCTTCGGGCGGNNGGGCGAAGCAGGCGCCGGCGGCGCCGGCTGGAAATCGAGTTCGGCGGCGGCGGCCGGCGGCAGGAAACCCGCCATCCACTCCGCGCCGCGCTGCACGCCGGGCAGCAGGCGCGACTGGCTCCACCAGGCGTCCTTGGGCAGCGGCGTGAAGCCCAGCAGCAGCACGGCCACGCAGGCCAGCACCAGGCCACGCGCCAGGCCGAAGCCCAGGCCCAGCACCCGGTCGGTGGCCGACAGGCCGGTATTGGCGATGACCTTGCCGATGGCCCAGGTCACCAGGCCACCGACGATGAGCACGCCCAGGAACACGCCGGCGTAGCCGAGGAACAGCCGCGCCGAAGCCGCCTCGACACCGGTGAAGCGCGCGGCCACGTCGGCGCCGAAGGCCACCGACAGCCAGAACGCCGCCACCCACACCGTCAGGGACAGCACCTCGACCACGAACCCACGCCACAGGCCGATGCCCATCGACACCGCCAGGACCAGCAGCAGCGCGTAGTCGGCCCAGTTCAGCATCGGCGTCAGGGGTGCGGGACGATGATCGCGTCGCGCAGGCCGAGCTTGGCCGCGACGCTGTCGCGCAGGCGCTCGGCCGCGGCGCGATCGGCCTCGGGGCCCACGCGCACGCGCCAGACCACGCCGCGTTCGGTGGCGATGCGCTGGTGGAAGGCGACGAAACCGGCGGCGCGCGCCTTGTCGCGCAGCGCGGTGGCGTCGGCCTCGTTGCTCAGCGCGCCCAGCTGCACGGCGAAGCCGACGCTGGCGGCAGCCGGCGCGCGGGTGGCGGGCGCCGGCGCGGATGCGGCCGGCGCGGCGGCAGGGGCGGCATCAAGCGCGATGACCGCGGCGCTGCCGCCGGTCACCGATTCGGCGCGCAGGCGCGCGGCTTCGGCCAGGGCGCGTTCGGCGTAGGGGCCGACGCGCAGGCGCATGGCCGGCTTGCCGTTCACGTCCACCGACTCGCTGGTGACCGGCAGGCCCTGGCTGCGCAGCTTGTCGGCCAGCGCGCGGGCATTGGCCAGGTTGGAGAAGCTGCCCACGTTCACGGCGTAACGGCCGCCGGCGGCGGACGCCGGTAGCGGCGCGGCCGGCGCGGGCGTCGGGGCCGGCGCGGCAGGCGTGGCAGGCGCGGGCGCAGGCGCTTCGGTGGTGGGCGCGGGTTCCGGCGCGGCGGGCTGCGGCTGGCCGGTGGCGGCGTCCACCGCCTGCAGCGGCGCGTCGTCGTCGGCGGGTTCGCTGAAATCGACGCGCGGCGCGGCTTCGGTGCCAGCCTCGACGGTGGCCACGGCGTTCGGGTCGTCCGGCGCGGCGGGCACGCCCAGCACGGCCTCGCCCTCGCCCAGCGGTTCGGGCGCGGCCAGCGGCAGTTCGCGGGTCTCGAATTCCTGGTCCGGCGCATCCGGCATGGACAGCGGCACCTGGGCGGCGTCCGGCTCGCGGACATCGGGCCCCTGCAGCAGCATGGGCAGGAAGATCATCGCCAGCGCCACCAGCACGGCGGCGCCGATCAGGCGCTGTTTCAGGGCGGAATCCATCGGGGCTTCGGTCCGGCCGGAGGGGTGGCGCGAATTATAGCCGGTGTGGCCGCCCGGCCGGTTCAGGCTTCGGCGAGCGCGGCGGCCACAGTGTGAAAGGAGCCGAACACCAGCACGCGGCCGTCCGGGCCGGCCTGCAGCGCGGCGGCGGACAGGGCCTCGGCCAGGCTGCGGTGCGGGTGCAGGATCTCGGCCGGCAGGTGCTCGGCCAGGCGCCGGGCCAGTTCGTCCACCGGCAAACCACGCGGGCCGGCGTCGGTGATCGGCCCCAGGTGCCAGGCGCGCAGGTGCGGCGCCACAGGCGCCACGATGCCGCCCAGGTCCTTGTCGGCCAGCGCGCTGAACACGGCCACGGTGCGCTTCGGGTTCGTTTCCAGCCAAGCGGCCAGCTGGCGGGCGCCCTGCGGGTTGTGGGCCACGTCCAGCACGCGTTCGGGCGAACCCGGCAGGCGCTGCAGGCGGCCCGGTAGGCGGGCGTCGCGCACGCCGGCGCGGATGGCCTCGTCGGGGATGGCCAGGTCGAGCGCGCGCAGCGCGGCGATGGCGGCGGCGGCGTTGCCGCGCTGGGCCGGGGCCGACAGCGCCGGCTCGGGCAGTTCGATCTCGTAACCCGGCTCGCGCCAGCGCCAGTGCTCGCCCAAGTCGTCGATGAGGTAGTCGGAATGGCCGCGGATGGCGAAGGCGCCGATGGCGTAGGCGCGGCGCAGCACCGAGGACGGCGGGTCCTTCTCGGCCAGCACGCAGGGTTTGCCGGCGCGCAGGATGCCGGCCTTCTCGGCGCCGATGCTTTCGCGGTCGTCGCCCAGGTAGTCCTGGTGGTCCAGGTCGACGGTGGTGATGACGGCCACGTCGGGGTCGACGAGGTTGGTCGCGTCCAGCCGCCCGCCCAGGCCCACTTCCAGGATGGCCAGGTCCAGGTCCGCGGCTTCGAACAGCATCAGCGCCGCCAGCGTGCCGAATTCGAAGAAGGTGAGCGGGATGTCGCCGCGGGCCGCCTCGATGCGTTCGAACGCCGCCACCAGGGCCTCGTCACTGGCCTCGGCGCCGTCGATGCGCACGCGTTCGTTGTAGCGCAGCAGGTGCGGCGAGGTGTAGGCGCCCACCTTCAGGCCGGCGGCGCGGGCGATGGCCTCGAGGAAGGCCACCGTCGAGCCCTTGCCGTTGGTGCCGCCGACCGTGGCCACGTGCCGGCCGGGCCGGCCCAGGCCGAGCCGGCGGGCCACTTCGCCCACCCGTTCCAGGCCCATGTCGATGGACCGGGGGTGGACGGTTTGCTGGTAGTCCAGCCACTGCGCAAGGGTGCGTTCCATGCGCCGATTATCCGCCGGCGGCGGCCGGTAAGGTAATCTGGCGGCCTGACAACCAAGGATTTCCGTGGCCAAGCCCAACTACTCGTTCGAAAAGCGCCAGCGCGAGCTCGCCAANNGCCCGAGCCCGGCGACGAGCCCGCCGGCGAACCGGCGCCGCCCGCGGCGGAGTAAACGCCCCGCGCGGGCCCGGCCGGGCGCCCTAGAGCGCCCGGTGCACCGCTTCGCCGAACAGCGCGGTGTGGTGGTTGCAGTCGTTGAGCCGCACCACTTCCAGCGCGTTGGCCGTGGCCCCCTCGAGCAGGTTGATGGTGGTCGGCGCCTGCCGGAACGACCACAGCCGCGACAGCGGCAGCCCCAGCACGCGCGCCAGGATCACGCGGTTGACCGCGTCGTGCGCCACCACCAGCAGCGTGTCGTCCGCGCCCAGGCCCTCGCAGGCCCGGGCGAAGGCCGGCCAGGCGCGATCCAGCACCTCCACCAGCGATTCGCCGCCGCCCGGCATCTGCACCGTTTCCGGCGCCTCGCGCCAGGCGCGCAGGCGGTTCGGGTCGCGCTCGCGGATTTCGGCGGCCAGCAGGCCTTCCCAGTCGCCGTGGGCGATTTCCTGCAGNNGCAGCTGGGCGGCGCGGGCTTCGCCCAGCGCCAGTTCGGCGGTGCGGCGCGCGCGGGAGAGCGGCGACGACACTGCGCGGTGGATCGGCACGCCGGCCAGGCGCTGGCCCAGCAGGCGGGCCTGGCCTTCGCCGACTTCGGACAGGGCGATGTCGCGCTGGC
>DNNT01000097.1 GCA_003497545.1 Arenimonas sp.
ACCGTGGTCTCCGGCAGGCCCCAGTGGGGTTCGTAGCTGACGCCGGCCAGGTAAAGACCGTAGGGACTGAAGGTGGGGGCCTCCACCGTACGGTCACGACCCGCCAGCAGTTCGCCGATCCAGGCCTCGGGGTGTTCGCCCCGCCCCACCAGCAGCAGGCTGCCGACGAAGTTGCGCACCATGTGGTGCAGGAAGGCATTGGCCTGCACCTCGATCACCACGCGCTCGCCCTCGCGGCGCACGGCGATTTCGTGCACGTTCCGGCGCGGGTGCTTGGCCTGGCAGTGCACGGTGCGGAAGGCGCTGAAGTCGTGCTCGCCCACCAGCACCTGGGCCGCGCGGTGCATGGCGGCGGCGTCGAGCGGGTGGCGTTCCCAGGTGAGGTAGTCACGCTGGATGGCCGGGCGCACCCGGCGGTTGAGCACGGTGTAGCAGTAGCGGCGCGCGCGCGCCGAATAACGCGCATGGAAGTCGTCGGCCACCGGCTGGCACCACAGCAGGGCCACGCCCTTGGGCAGGCGGCTGTTGCCACCCTGCTGCAGCGCGAACGGCGTGCGCACGGCGTCGGTGTCGAAATGCGCCACCTGGCAGCGCGCGTGCACGCCGCTGTCGGTGCGGCCGGCGCAGACCACCTCGAGCGGGTGGTCCACCACGAAGCCCAGAGCCTGTTCGACGGCGCCCTGCACGGTCGCGCCCTCGGCCAGACGCTGCCAGCCGAGGAAACCGCTGCCGTCGTATTCGATGCCGATCGCGTACCGCAAGGGGATCAGCCGATCTCCCGCAGCAGGCGTTCGGCCTCGGCGCGACTGGCCGGACCGGCCTCGGCGACGACTTCCTCGAGCATGCCACGGGCGCCGTCGACGTCGCCGATCTCGAGGTAGGCCTTGGCCAGCTCGATCTTGGTGGCGCTGGCGTCGTCATCCAGCGGCGCCGCGTCGGCTTCGGTCTCGAAGGACAGCGGTGCTTCGCCGCCGAGGTCCTCGAGGCTGAGTTCCCCGGTGGGCTCGGCGTCGGTTTCGGCGACGAAGTCGAAGCTGGGCTCTGCTTCCGGTTCCGGCTCCGGTTCCGGCTCCGGTTCTGGTTGCGGCACGGGAGCCGGGGCCGGCTCGGCCACGGTGCCGCGGGCCAGGCGGTCCCAGTCCTCGTCGTGTTCGTCGTGGGCGGCGGGCGGCGCGATCTCGATGTTGGCGAGGTCGTCGAGTTCGTCGGCCGGCGGCGGCACGACCGCGGCGGGCGGCGCGGCAGGCGCCGGCGCGGCCGGCATCACGCCGGTGTCGCCGAAGCGCGGCGCGTTCCAGCCGGCCTGGCTGAACAGCGGGTTGCCCGGCGACAGCGCCACGCCCATCACCACCGCCTCGCGCCAGCGCGGGTCGAGCGTGCTGCGGACGCGGGCGCGCATTTCCTGCGCCGCGGCGTCGAAGCCGGGCTGGTCGTCGACTTTATGCAGGTGCCGCAGCAGGCTGATATGGGCCTCGAGGTCGTCAGGCTTGGCCTTCACGGCGGACTGCAGACGGGCAAGTTCGGCGTCGGTAGGCGACGGCTCGGCGGCGGGCTCCGGAGCCGGCGCGATGACGGGTTCGGCACGGGCACCGGGCAGGCTGGCCTTGAGCGCGTCGTCATCGGAAATGCGGCGGCCGGGTACCGGCTTCGGTGCCGAAGGGCGACGCCCGCGCAGGGCGAGCACCAGGCCGCCCAGCAGCACCAGGCCACCACCGCCGAGCACCAGCGGGTTGGCGTACCAGGGCTCGGCAGCGGGTGTGGGTTCGGGCGCGGCTTCGGCCACGGGGGCTTCGGCGGCGGGCGCCGGTTCGGCAGCCGGGGCGGCCACCGGGGCTTCCTCGGCCTGCGCCGCGGCCAGGCGCTCCTGCAGGGCCTTGAGCTGACTGCTCTGCATCTCGATCAGGCGCTGGCTGTCGGACTGCTGGGCCTCGAGTTCGGCGATCTGCGAGCGCAACTCCTGCACCTCGCTCTCGCGGGAGGCCAGGTCCTCGCGGGCCTGGGTGAGTTCGGCGCGCAGTTCGGCGCCGGTACCGGCGCCGCTGGCGCCCGACTGGGCCCCGCGCGCGGCGTCGGCGTCACCGGCGGGCGGCACGATTTCCAGGCGGCCGGCCGGCGGCGCGGCGGCCGGGCGTTCGGCGGCGCGCGGCGCGGGCTGGCTGGCGATGGCCTCGGCCGGCTGCGGCACCGGCGCGCGGCGGCCCTGCCAGGCCTCGGCCTGGGCCCGCACCAGGGCGGCGGCTTCGGCGGCGCCGAGTTCGGCCACGTCTTCGCGCGAGGGGATGCGCAGCACCGCACCCCGCTTGAGCTGGTTGATGTTGTCGCCGATGAAGGCCTCGGGGTTGGCGCGCTGCAGCGCCAGCATCATCTGGTTCACCGTGACGGCAGGGTCCGGGCGGGTGCGCTCGGCGATGCTCCAGAGGGTCTGGCCGTCGGCGACCGGGCCGAAGCTGTCTTCGGCGGCCGGGGCCGGGGCCGGGGCGGGAGCCGGCGGCGGGGGCGGGGGCGGCGGCGGAGCCGGGGCGGGTTCGGGCGCCGGTTCCGGTGCGGCGGCGACCGGCTCGGGTTCGGGCTCCGGGAGCGGCTCGGGTTCCGGCTCGGGTTCCGGCTCGGGCGCGGGCGCTTCCGCCACGGGCTCCGGCTCCGGCTCGGGCTCGGGTTCCGGCGCGGCGGCGACCGGCTCCGGTTCGGGCAGCGGCTCCACCGGCGCGGCTTCGGCGACCGGCTCGGGCGCCGGCAGCGGCGCGGCCGGGGTTTCGGGTTCCGGCATCACGTCGGCGACGGCGGTCACCGGCTCGGGCTCGGGCTCGGGCAGCGGCATGGTTTCCGCCGCGGGCTCCGGCTCGGCGGCCACCGGCGGCGCCACCGGGGCGGCGGACACCACCGGGGTTTCCATCGGGCGGATCACCGCCGGCGCGATATAGGGCGGGTCCACCAGCGCGCTGAATTCACGCACCACGCTGCCGCGGCCCCAGTTGGCCTCGACCAGGAAGGTGAGGAAGGGCTCGGTGAAGCGGTTGGGCGTGGTGACGCGGATCACCGGCTGGCCGGCGGCATTGCGGGCCACTTCCATCTGCAGGTTCGCGGTGAGGCCGACCGGGCGCTCCAGGCCGACCCGGGCGAAGGCCTCGGGCGAGGCCAGGCGCACTTCCAGCTCCTCGAGCTCGCCGGGGCCGGCCGAGAGGATGGGGATTTCGGCGACCAGCGGCTGGTTCAGCCCGGACTTGACCTCGATGGCGCCCAGGCCAAGGGCGTGGGCGCTGGAGGCGCCCAGGGCCAGGGCGAGGGCCAGCGGTAGCTGCAGATGCCTGATGTTCACGCGTTCAATCTCCCCGGAAAAGGCGGCGCGACCACTCCCCTGCAAGCGGCCCCGTCCTTGGTATCGGCCCGAATATACCGGTCAGGAACGCTCTTTGACCACGAGTTCCGCCAGCTGCACGGCGTTGAGCGCCGCGCCCTTGCGGATGTTGTCGGAAACGATCCACAGGTCGAGGCCGCGCGGATGCGACAGGTCCTCGCGTATGCGACCCACGTACACCGGATCGGTACCGGCCGCGTGCGTCACCGGGGTCGGGTAGCCGCCGGGTTCGCGCTCGTCCACCACTTCCACGCCCGGCGCGTCCTCGAGCAGCGCGCGCGCCTCGTCGGCGCCGATCTTGCGGCGGGTCTCCAGGTGCACCGCCTCGGAGTGGCCGAAGAACACCGGCACGCGCACCGCGGTGGGGTTCACCTGGATGCTGTCGTCACCCAGGATCTTTCGCGTCTCCCAGACCAGCTTCATCTCTTCCTTGGTGAAGCCGTTGTCCATGAACTCGTCGATGTGCGGGATCAGGTTGAAGGCGATCTGCACCGGGAACTTGGCCGGTTCGTGCGGCTGGAAGTTGAGCATGGCGGCGGTCTGGCGGCCGAGCTCTTCCATGGCCGTGCGCCCGGCGCCGGACACCGACTGGTAGGTGGCCACGTTGATGCGCTCGATGCCGGCGACGCGATGGATGGGCGCCAGCGCCACCAGCATCTGCATGGTCGAGCAGTTCGGGTTGGCGATGATGCCGCGCGGGCGGTTCGCGACCTGCTCCGGGTTCACCTCGGCCACCACCAGCGGCACGTCGTCGTCGTAGCGAAACGCCGAGCTGTTGTCGATCACCACCGCGCCGGCGGCGGCAAACTTCGGCGCGTACTGCTTCGACACCGAACCACCGGCGGAAAACAGCGCGATGTCCACGCCGGCCGGATCGAAGGTGGCGAGGTCCTCGACGACGAGTTTCTGGGCCCCGAAGGCCACCTTCTCGCCGGCCGAGCGCTCGCTGGCCAGCAGGTGCAGTTTCCCGACCGGGAACTGCCGCTCGGCCAGGATCGCCAACATCGCCTCGCCCACCGCACCGGTGGCGCCCACAACTGCAACGCTATACGTCTTGCTCATGGTTCCTCTGGGGCTCTCTATTTTTTGGCCACGGATTTACACGGATGAACACAGGATGGTCTCAACGCGGCCTGCTGACGACGGCGAAACCCAACCTTTGATTGCCCTATCCGTGAAAATCCGCGTTCATCCTTGGAAATCCGTGGCAAAAACCCTACTCCGGCCTCGCCGGGATGCGCGGGAATACCGGCTCCACGTCGCCGCACTGGGCGCGGTGGCGCAGGGCCTGGTCCATCAGCACCAGGGCCAGCATGGCTTCGCAGATGGGCGGCGCGCGCAGGCCCACGCAGGGGTCGTGGCGGCCGGTGGTGATCACTTCCACGGGCTTTCCCGCGGTGTCCACGGTGGCGCCCGGCAGGCGCAGGCTGGAGGTGGGCTTGAAGGCCACCGACACCTCGATGTCCTGGCCGCTGCTGATGCCGCCCAGCACGCCGCCGGCGTGGTTGCTGGCGAAGCCCGCCGGCGACATCAGGTCGCGGTGCTCGCTGCCCTTCTGCGTAACCGAGGCGAAGCCGGCGCCGATCTCCACGCCCTTCACGGCGTTGATCGACATCATGGCCGCGGCGATCTCGGCGTCGAGCTTGCCGTAGACCGGCTCGCCCCAGCCCGGCGGCACGCCCAGCGCCTGCACGTGCACGCGTGCGCCAGCGGAATCGCCGGACTTGCGCAGCGCGTCCATGAAGGCCTCGAGCTCGGCCACCATCGAAGCGTCGGGCCAGAAGAACGGGTTGGCTTCCACCACGTTCCAGTCGAAACCGCGCGGCACCAGGTGGGCCACCTGCGACACGCAGGCGCGAACCGACACGCCGTGCCGATCGGCCAGCCACTTCTTGGCCACCACGCCCGCGGCCACGCGCATGGTGGTTTCGCGGGCCGAGCTGCGGCCGCCGCCACGCGGATCGCGGTGGCCGTATTTCTGCAGGTAGGTGTAGTCGGCGTGGCCCGGGCGGAACTGCGCGGCGATGCTGGCGTAGTCCTTGCTGCGGGCGTCGGTGTTGCGCACCAGCAGGCCGATGGGCGTGCCGGTGGTGCGGCCTTCGAATACGCCGCTGAGGATTTCCACCTCGTCGGCCTCGTGGCGCTGCGAGGTGTGGCGGGTCTTGCCGGTGGCGCGGCGGTCGAGGTCGGTGCGGAAGTCTTCCGGCGCCAGCGCCAGGCCCGGCGGGCAGCCGTCGATGACGCAGCCGATGGCCGGGCCGTGGCTCTCGCCGAAAGTGGTGACGCGCAGCAGCCGGCCGAAGCTGTTGTCGCTCATCGGGCGTCAGGCCCGGCGGGCGTCGGCGAGGGCCTTGATGCGCGCGTGGTGCGCCACCAGGTCCTCGCGTTCGACCACGAAGATGCCCATCTGCCCGACCTTGAACTCGACCCAGGCGAAGGGCACTTCCGGCAGCAGCTCGACCAGCGCGCGTTCGCTTTCGCCGACTTCGCAGATCAGAAGGCCGTGCTCCGAAAGATGCGCCGGCGCGTCGCGCAGGATTTCCAGCGCCAGGTCCAGGCCATCCTCGCCCGCGCGCAGGCCCAGTTCGGGCTCGTGCGAATACTCGGGCGGCAGCGCGTCGGTTTCGGCGTGGGTGACGTAGGGCGGGTTGGTGACGATGAGGTCGTAGACCTCGCCGTCGAGGTTGTGGAACAGGTCGGATTCGATCAGGCGCACGTTCGAGACATGCAGCCGCTCGACGTTCTCGCGCGCCAGCGACAGCGCCTCGGGGCTCACGTCCACCGCATCCACCTGCCAGTGCGGGTGGTAGTGCGCGGTGGCGATGGCGATGCAACCGGAGCCGGTGCACATGTCGAGCGCGCGGTTGACCTCGCGGCCGCCCAGCCAGGGCTCGAAGCCGGCTTCGATCAGCTCGGCGATCGGCGAACGCGGCACCAGGGCGCGCGGGTCGGTCTTGAAGCTCAGGCCGGCGAACCAGGCCTCGCCGGTGAGGTAGCAGGCCGGGATGCGCTCCTTGATGCGGCGCTCGAACAGGGCCAGCACGGCCTTCTTCTCGTCGTGCGTCAGCTTGGCCGCGCCGTAGGCCGGGCCCAGGTCGGGCGGCAGGTGCAGGGTGTGCAGCACCAGTTGGGTGGCCTCGTCCAGGGCGTTGTCATGGCTGTGGCCGAAGGTCAGGCCGGCGGCGCCGAAGCGGCTGGNNATGAAGTCGATGATGGTGGCAAGTTCCGCCGGCATGTTCTTGAAATCCCTTGCAATGACCGCAGTATAGCCGCGCCGCGCCTATAATTGCCGGCCTCCTTCCGCTCCGGGAACGACCGTGTTCAATCGCAACACCCTGCTCATCCTGGTCGCCGCACTGGCGGCCGGCCTTGGCCTCTGGGCCGCGCAGCTGGCCTTTTCGCCCGGCGGCGCGCCGGCGGCCGGCCCGGCGGTGGACCCGGCGCGGCTCAAGGCGGTGCGCCTGTTCCCCGGCCCGCGCGCCCTGCCCGCCTTCGCGCTGCAGCAGTCCGACGGCACCCCGCTGACGCCGGACGAACTGCGCGGCCGCTGGACGGTGGTGTTCCTGGGCTTCACCCACTGCCCCGACGTCTGCCCGACCACGCTCACGGAAATGTCGCAGGCGCAGAAGGCCTGGGACGCG
>DNNT01000024.1:0-2192 GCA_003497545.1 Arenimonas sp.
ACAGCGGGGCTTCGGATACGCCGGGGTACGGGAGCGGCTCAGCGCAGGCCGGTCTCGTTGCGGGCGATGACCAGGCGCTGGATCTCGCTGGTGCCCTCGTAGATCTCGGTGATCTTGGCGTCGCGGAAGTAGCGCTCAAGCGGCATTTCCTTCGAATAACCCATGCCGCCGTGGATCTGCAGCGCCTGGTGGGTGATGAACATCGCGGCCTCGGAGGCGGTGAGCTTGGCCACCGACGCCTCGGTGCTGAAGCGGCCGCCGGTCTTGTCGGCCTCGGCCTTGGCCCAGGCCGCGCGCAGGGTGAGGATCTCGGCGGCGTCGAGGCGGCACTTCATGTCGGCGATCTTCGCCTGGATCATCTGGAACGAGCCAATCGGCTGGCCAAAGCTCTTGCGCTCCTTCACGTAGGCGACGGCGGCCTTGTAGGCGGCCTTGGCCAGGCCCACGGCCTGCGAGGCGATGCCGATGCGGCCGGCGTCGAGCACGCCCATGGCGATCTTGAAGCCCTCGCCTTCCTGGCCCACCACTTCATCCGGCGTGGCCACGTAGTCCTGGAATTCGATTTCGCAGGTGGCCGAAGCGCGGATGCCGAGCTTGGGCTCGGTCTTGCCGCGGTGGAAGCCGGGCTTGGCGGTGTCGACCATGAAGGCCGTGATGCCCTTGGCGCCCTTCGACGGGTCGGTGATGGCGAACAGGATGATGTACTTGGCGACCGGGCCCGAGGTGATCCAGCTCTTCTTGCCGTTGATCACGAAGCTGCCGTCGGCCTGCTTCACCGCCTTGCAGCGCATGGCCGTGGCGTCGGAGCCCGACTGCGGCTCGGTCAGCGCGAAGGCGCCGATTTCCTTGCCTTCGGCGATCGCGCGCACGTACTTCTGCTTCTGCGCCTCGGTACCGAACTTGAGGATGCCGTTGCAGAACAGCGAATTGTTCACCGACACGATGGTGGAGTGGGCGCAGTCGGCCTCGGCGATCTCGATCATGGCCAGCACATAGCTGATCGGGTCCATGCCGGCGCCGCCGTATTCGGCCGGCACCTCGATGCCCATCAGGCCGTTCTCGCCGAGGGTGCGGATGTTCTCAAGCGGGAATTCGCCGGTCTGGTCGTGGTGCTCGGCGCTCGGCGCGATCTTTTCCTGCGCGATGCGGCGGGCCACGTCCTGGATCATCAGCTGTTCTTCGGTGAATCGGAAATCCACGGGGGCACCCTCAAGTTTCAGTACGGGGAAGTACGCGATTGTAACGTCTGCGGCCGGCACGGGCAGGTCCACGCCGCGTGAAGCAGGCGGGGCGCGGCTTGACGCCCCCGGCGGGCGCGCCTAACCTCCGCATATCTTTGAATCCGGATGAAAGGATAAAGCATGGACCTCGAAGCCTGGTCGGCCTGCCTCAAGGTCCTGTCCGACCCGACCCGGGTGCGCCTGCTGGCCCTGCTCGAGCGCGAGGAGCTGACGGTGGCCGAGCTCGCCGGCATCACCCGCCTGGCCCAGCCGCGGGTGTCCACCCACCTGGCCAAGCTCAAGGAAGCCGACCTGGTTCGCGACCGCCGCGCCGGCGTTTCGGCCTACTACCGATTCAACGGCGACACCCTGGACCCGGGCGAGGCCCGCCTGTGGGAAGCGCTGCGCGACAGCACCGACGACCCGCTGCTGCGCCAGGACGCAGAACGCCTGCCCGCCGTGCTCGCCACCCGCGCCGCCGACCAGAACTGGGCCGATTCCGTGGCCGGCGACATGGAGCGGCACTACTCGCCCGGCCGCACCTGGGAAGCGCTGGCCCGCTCCACCCTGCCCCTGCTCGAGCCCGGCGACGTGCTCGACGTGGCCTCGGGCGACGGCGTGCTGGCCGAGCTGCTGGCGCCGCACGCCCGCCGCTACGTCTGCGTCGACTCCAGCGCCCGCGTGGTCNNGTACCGGCACGTGGAAGTGCTCGAAGGCGACATGCAGGCCCTGGACTTCCCCGCGTCGCAGTTCGACCTGGTGCTGCTGATGCACGCGCTCACCTACGCCGAGCGCCCGGGCCAGGCCATCGCCGAGGCCGCGCGCGTGCTGCGCCGCGGCGGCCGGCTGGTGGCCACCTGCCTGGGCAAGCACGAACACCGGGCGGCGGTGACGCCCTACGGCCACGTCAACCTCGGGTTCACCGTGAAGGAATTGCGCCGCCACGCCGAGAAGGCCGGGCTGGAAGTGACC
>DNNT01000024.1:2223-4507 GCA_003497545.1 Arenimonas sp.
CCATGGGCACCATGATCCAGCGCCACGCGCTGGGCGAAGCCGATTACCGCGGCGAACGCTTCGCCGCCGGCTTCGACGGCCTGCGCTTCTCCGAGGGCCACGCGCATGGCCCCGGCTGCGGCTGCGAGGGCCATGACCTCAAGGGCAACAACGACCTGCTCACGCTGACCCGGCCCGATGTGATCCGCGGGATCCACGCCGCCTACCTCGCCGCCGGCGCCGACATCCTCGAAACCAACACCTTCAACTCCACCGCGGTCTCGCAGGCCGATTACCGGCTCGAGCACCTGGTGCCGGAACTCAACCGCGAGGCCGCGCGCCTGGCCCGCGCCTGCTGCGACGAGGCCGAAGCCGCGTCGCCCGGCAAGCCGCGCTTCGTCGCCGGCGTGATCGGCCCGACCAGCCGCACCGCGTCCATCAGCCCCAAGGTCGAGGACGCCGGCTACCGCAACATCGATTTCGACACCCTGGTGGGCAACTACCTCGAGGCCGCGGCGGCCCTGGTCGAGGGCGGCGCCGACATCCTGCTGGTGGAAACGGTGTTCGACACGCTCAATGCCAAGGCGGCGCTGTACGCCATCGAAGAACTGTTCGAGCGCCTGGGCGCCCGCCTGCCGGTGATGGTGTCGGGCACGATCACCGACCGCAGCGGCCGCACGCTCTCGGGCCAGACCGCCGAGGCCTTCTGGTATTCGCTGCGCCACGCCCGCCCGCTGTCGATCGGCCTGAACTGCGCGCTCGGCGCCCGCGACCTGCGCGCGCACATCGACATCCTCTCCCAGGTGGCCGATACCCACGTCAGCTGCCACCCGAACGCCGGCCTGCCCAATGCCTTCGGCGGCTACGACGAGGGTCCCGAAGAGACCGCCGGCGTGCTGCGCGAGTTCGCCGAGGCCGGCCTGCTGAACCTGGTCGGCGGCTGCTGCGGCACCACGCCCGAACACATCGCCGCCATCGCCCGCGCGGTGGCCGGGCTGCCGCCGCGCGCCCTGCCCCGCCTGCCCGCGCACACACGCCTGGCCGGGCTGGAGCCCTTCGTCATCACGCCGGAGACGAACTTCGTCAACGTCGGCGAGCGCACCAACGTCACCGGCTCCCTCCAGTTCAAGAAGCTCATCCTGGAAAGCCGCTACGACGAGGCCCTCGCCGTGGCCCGCCAGCAGGTGGAGAACGGCGCCCAGGTCATCGACGTGAACATGGACGAGGGCCTGCTGGACGCCGAGACGGCCATGGTCCGCTTCCTGAACCTCATCGCCGCCGAGCCCGACATCGCCCGCGTGCCGGTGATGATCGACAGCTCGAAGTGGAGCGTGATCGAGGCCGGCCTGAAGTGCGTGCAGGGCAAGGCCATCGTCAACTCCATCTCGATGAAGGAAGGCGAGGCCGCGTTCCTGGAACAGGCCGCCCGCGTGCGCCGCCATGGCGCCGCGGTGGTGGTGATGGCGTTCGACGAGGCCGGCCAGGCCGACACGCTGGAACGCAAGGTGGAAATCTGCACCCGCGCCCACCGGCTTCTGGTGGAACAGGCTGGTTTCCCGCCCGAAGACATCATCTTCGACCCCAACATCTTCGCCATCGCGACCGGCATCGAGGAGCACGACGGTTACGCCGTGGCCTTCATCGAGGCCACCCGCGAGCTCAAGCGGCGCTTCCCGGACAGCCATGTCTCGGGCGGCGTGTCGAACGTGTCGTTCTCGTTCCGCGGCAACAACGTGGTCCGCGAGGCCATCCACGCCGTGTTCCTCTACCACGCCATCCGCGCCGGCATGGACATGGGCATCGTCAACGCCGGCGCGCTGGCGCTGTACGACGACCTCGACCCGGCCCTGCGCGAGGCCGTCGAGGACGTGGTGCTCAACCGACGCGCCGACGGCACCGAGCGCCTGCTGGCCGAAGCCGACAAGCACAAGGCGCGCAAGGGCGAATCGAAGGCGCCGGACCTGGCCTGGCGCCAGTGGCCGGTGGACGAGCGCATCCGCCACGCCTTGGTTCACGGCATCGACGCTTACGTCGAGGCCGACGCCGAGGAGGCGCGCCAGCGCTCCGCGCGGCCGCTCGACGTCATCGAGGGCCCGCTGATGGCCGGCATGAACGTGGTAGGCGACCTGTTCGGCGCCGGCAAGATGTTCCTGCCCCAGGTGGTGAAGTCGGCCCGCGTGATGAAGCGCGCGGTCGCCCACCTGATCCCCTACATCGAGGCCGAAAAGGCCCGCAGCGGCGACGCCGGCCAGCCGCGCGGCAAGGTGCTGATGGCCACGGTGAAGGGCGACGTGCACGACATCGG